>JAITDR010000146.1 GCA_031282465.1 Desulfovibrio sp. | reverse complement strand
CTGCGCGCGCCGGATGCGTTCGGCGCGGCGAGGCATTGTGTTTTCGGTGTGGAGGAAGATTTTGCGGTTGCCGATGTCCGGCAACGCCTGGATACCGGCACGGAGCTACTGCCCGGCCGCGACTATGCGGTTTACCTTTGCCTGGTGCCGCCCGACGGGTCGTCGTCCGCTTACGGGGCCGACCTAGCGGTCAGCCTTGACCTCGACTGCCCGGCGGGCGCCAACCCCGGCACGGCGCGCAAAATCGGGGGGTTCCACACGCTCTGCGCCGATGCGGGCAGCATCACCGGACACCCGCTCTCCGGCCTGCATGCGGGCGATATTCTCCCCGATTCCCTGTGGGATATGCTCCATCGTCCGCGTTGCGCGCCCGACGGCATGACGTTCGTACCCGGCCTGCATCTCTGGGCCGACATCTATCTCCAGTCCGGAACCGGGACCGGCACGCGTTCCGCCTTCAACGCGACCATAACCGCCGGCCGCAGCTACATGGACCATGTGGACGACCTGGCGGCCGTCGGCAAACGCCTCCTTTCCGACGAAGAATTTCAGGTTGCGGCCGCCGGCTCCAACGAACTGGGCTGCCTGGATGCGCGTCCGGACACTACGGGCGGGCATACCGACAACAACAACCGCCGTATGCTCTCCGCCCGCGGTCTTGAAGACTGCTGCGGCGCGCTGTGGCAATGGTTGAGCGGGGGCGGCTGGCGGTTCACCGACACCGTCGACGCCTTCCACCCCATCTCCGTCAACCCTTCGGCGAACTGGCCCGGCGGCAAAGGCCAGATATTCAACTCGGACGGACGCGCAGGACTGATAGGCGGCAGTATGTACGGCTGCCCGAACGCGGCTTGCGGTTCGCGCGCCCGCAGCGCCTCCGTCCCGCGCTCTGTCTGCGACAATAAAATCGCCTGCCGCGGCTGCGCCGGCCCGGCATGTTTCAATCCACATCCGGCTCCGTCCGCCGGATGAATCCGCTCCCTCAATTCAAAAGCGGGATTTCCACGCAGCGTACAGGCCGACAGCGGCAATGGCCCCTACCACCAAAAAAATCGCAAAGTTAATCATTGCGCACGCTCCATGCCAAAATGAGGGCAACAGCGGCGGTTCCGGCTCCTATAGCAAAAGCAGGCCACCATTTCTGCTCGAACAATGCCAAGGCGATGCCGACAACCGCCAGATTGGAAAGCATCCCTTCCGCGCATCGTGCCAAGGATTTCCAACGGTTCATTTCCAACGGATCACGGTTCATGGCAACTCCTCTATTGATACTAACAAATTCAGCGTTTCTCTGCAACGAGCATAAGCAGTCGAATAAAAGGAGTTTTTGATGAAAACATCCGGGCACAAGAAAGGCAAGACCGGCGCAGCGGGCATCGGGCTTGCCGCCGTAGTGGGCGCGGGGGCCGCGGCGCTGCTGCGGGTCATGATTCCGCAATACGAAGGCGAGGTTCTGCGCGGCTACGCGGACCCTGTGGGGATAGCGACGAAATGCTACGGAGACACGGAAAACGTGGAAATAGGGCGGCTGTACAGCCGCGAGGAATGCCTGCGTTCGCTGGAGAAGCGCCTTGCGGACCACGCCGGCCCCGTCGCGGCCTGCGTGCCTGAACTGGCCGGCTATACGGACGGGGAAAAAGCCGCTGCCGTGAGCTTGGCCTACAACATCGGCGTCGACGCGTTCTGCCGTTCAACGGCGGCGCGGAAGTTCCGGGACGGGGACCGGCGGGGCGCCTGCGCGGCCTTCGGCATGTGGAACAGGGCCGGTGGCCGCATCCTGCCGGGGCTGGTGCGGCGGCGCGCGGACGAACGCCGCATCTGCGAAAGCGGCTTGGACGCCGGCGAGAATCATTCGGACGCTGGCGCGGACCGGGACGTCAACATCAATCAGGGAGATTGACCATGCACTTTTTACTGTCGCTGCCTCTTGTGCGGGATCTTGTCCGCCTGATAACGGACCGTTTTTCGACAACGCGGGACGATCCGCGAGACAAAATTCTGGAAATTGAACTGGAAACAGCCCGGCGCGCCGGGCATCGCCTGACCCCGCGCAAGGCCCTGGGGTATCTGGTCGTCTTTGGTCTGGCGCTGGAACTGGCGCGGCTGTGGGTCGCGCGGCTGGTGCCCGGCATGGACGATTCACCGGATATTCTGCGGGAACTGCTGCGGCTGGCCGCCGTCCTCTTCGGCCTGGGGTAGTTTATCCGCAGCGCCGTATGTCGTGGTCCCGGTACGTTACGTTGACGGTTTTTTATGTCCAGGCCGGATCCGTATATTCCGCTTGCGCTTGTTGCCGCCGTACTGCAAAAGACGGACCGGGTCTCAGGGTAGGACTTGCTTCAAGAATTCCGGGTTATTTGCTGCATAGGCCAAAACATCCGACATAATGCTCGTATAACCCCGCCCCAATGCCTTGTAAGCCTCCAGACATTCCGGCGCCAAACGAATAGTGACGGCAGGTTTTGTATGCTTCACAGAGCGGCGGAGCTCCCGTGCCTTTGCGGCAAATTCCGCCAAAGCCGCCGGTCCTGACGGAGGGCAGTCCGGGTCATTGTCCTGATGAAGCGCGGCAGCTTCACAAATTTCCTGAAGCTGTTCCTTAGTCGGCTTTTGTCCAATCTTTACCGTCAACTGTGTCATACTTAAATTGAATACTTTTTTGTAAGACTTGTCAAGTGCTTTGCGTGAATGTCGGCAAGCAACCTGCCCCAGGTTGTATCCTGTGAAACGACGTGCTTTCAGCCGCCCGTGAACGCAGACGGGGCGACGCCTGCGCGCCGCCCCGCTGTTGGTGTTGCGTCGGAGGCCGAAACCTCCGGTTGTCGGAATCAGCCGTCCTTGATCATCTGCTGGAGCAGTAGAATAGCCGCTCCACCGTCATCCGCATTGAAGCTCGCAAATGCATCACTGGACGCTTCAATGGTAATGGTCTGCTCCTCGCCGCCGCTGGTCAACGTCAGAATAAGCGTGTTGTCGCCATCGGCATGGGCGGACAAGCTGACGCCCTTGTCCGCATCGGTAACGGTCAGCGTCTCGTCATCGCCGTTCCAACTTGCGTCTCCCAGAAGACTGCCGATGGTGTCGGGAGTCCCGATGATGTCGCTCAGGTTGATGGTGTCATTATCCACATCAAAGCCGCGAATGGTGTCGTGATAACTGCCGAGGTCCGCTTCTTTCCAGAGGAATTCGGTGGCTCCGTGACCCGGCTCGACGATAAGCAGGTCGCTGCCCGCGCCGCCGGAGATCGTGTCGTTGCCTTCACCGCCGTAAATGGTATCGTTGCCGTCGCCGCCGGACAGGGTATCGTTGCCCGCGCCGCCGTAGATGATATCGTTGCCGTCGCCGCCGTCGATGCTGTCGTTGCCGTCGCCGCCGGACAGGGTATCATTCCCCGCGCCGCCGTCGATGGTATCGTTGCCCGCGCCGCCGTAGAAGACATCAGCGTTCCCTGTGCCGGTAAATCCTCCGCCGGCATCACCGCCGAAGACCGGCTCCGGCAACTCAGGCCGTGCCCCATTATCGTTGCCGAGGCCGATGTTCAAACTGCCGGAGGCGGAAAGTCCGCCTTGGTCGGTAACGGTGACCACAGCGCTGTCCCACACGTTCAGATCGGCAACCGCATTGCCGCCGCCTTGCACGGCATAGAAATACATGCCGCTGGAGAACAGCGTCAGCGTGCCGTGTTCCATCTGAAGCGTTGCCGGAATTTCGCCGGCTCCGGGCATGTTGATGGTGTTCCACTTCCCGTAGCTGTCGTACGCTCCGATGACTACCGCAAGCTGATCTCCCAGCCCGATGCGAGCAGCCAAATCCACGTCGCTGAAGCTGTTCGTGATGAAGCCGCTTACACTATCAGCGCCCGTCCCTCCGCCCCAACCGCTTTGCGGAACGTTGATAATCCGCTTTTCAATGGTCGGCGCATGGTTGATGCCGTTTACCGTCACGTTGATCACGGCTGTTTGAGAATCGCTGAACGGATCCTTGAAGCCGACGGAGAAGGATTCCTGTCCCTTATAAGACTTATCGGTGTCGGTCAGGTGATAGATATAGCTCCCGGTATCCTTCAGTTCCAGGAAACCGTGCTGACCCCCAATCTCCCAGCCCGAATCGTCGGACAACCGCGTCCAGCCGTTGCCTGCAATAATAGTGACTTCATTGGAGTTGTCCTGATCTTGAAGGTTGAGGTAGCCCGCAGCGGCAAGCTTCGTCGTGTCCTCGTTGCCGCCGCCCACGGTGAGCCATCCGTCATCCGCCGTGGGCGGTGTGTTCGGAGCGCCCAGCGTTATGGTGATCTCGGCTGGCGCCGTACCGTGAATGTCGCTTGTACCGTAGTCATCGGCGATATCCACAGTGAAGGTTTCCTTCTCGCCGTCCATTCCGACACCGCCTTGACCTTGATACTCGTCTTTCAGTGTGTATTTGTACTCGCCGGTTTCGGGGTCAATGGACAGGGTTCCGTATTTGCCGTCCACTATAAGACTCCCGTTCACCAGTTCACCGCTTACTACACCGCTTTCGCCGTTATAGCGTACAGCGGTCACATCCACATCGTCGCCGTCGGCGTCATCCAGGCTCAGCTTCTTCGTTACCGAGGGATCCCCGCGCAGGATGTCGCCCACTTCAGCCTCATTGCCGTCGGTCACTTGAGGATCAAAGTTGATGAATTCCTCTGTCCCCAAGGATGCAGTGCTGACACCCTCCCCGCTGAACCTGTAGTTGTCCTCATAGTCCGTATCACTGCCGTCCTTTTCATAGGCGCCGGAGCGGTAGCGGATTTCCCCGTCAAAGTCGGCAGGCAAGTTGAAGG
>JAITDR010000143.1 GCA_031282465.1 Desulfovibrio sp. | reverse complement strand
ACGATTTTTCTGATGTCCACGGAAGACGGGCAGCTTTTGATGCAGCGTCCGCAACCGCAACAGGAGAAGCGGCCGGCATGCAGCGAAGGGTAGTAGGAAAACTTGTGGCCTACCCTGTTCTTGAGGCGGTCCGCCTTGTTCGGCCTGGGGTTGTGTCCGCTGGCTTCGAGGGTGAAGAGCGGGGACATGCAGTTGTCCCAGGAACGCAGGCGCACGCCGGCGAGGCCGTCGCTTTCGTCCGTTATAGTGAAACAATAACAGGTTGGGCACAGATAGGTGCAGGCCCCGCAGTACAGACAGTGCGCGCTCTCGTTTTTCCAGAACTCGGCGGATGAGAACAGCGACGCCAGGGCTGCCGGCGCTGCGGACAGTTCCGCAGCCTTGGGCAGGGAATCTTCAACGGCCTTGACGGCGGCCAGGGCCGCGCCGATCTGCGCTTCCGAGGCTGCGGGCAGGGGTTCCGCGAAAGCCGCGCCCTGTTCGCTCAGGATGTCCAGCACCAGTCCCTGTTCCGCTTCCACGGCCAAGACGTCCGCGCCCTGGGGACTTGCGGGCCCGCCGCCTACCCAGTTGCAGAAACAGGTGTTCAGGGCGCTTTTGCAGGCCTTAACCACGAGCAGTGTCCGGCTGCGCCTGCGCAGGTAGTAAGTATCTTTGGCCGCCCCGCCCGTGCCGGAGCCGTTGTAGACGGGGTCAAAGGCCAGGAAACCCCGGGCGTCGCAGGACAGGGCGCCGAAGACAACGGCCGGTCCCGGTTCGGGAGATTCCGTCAGCACCAACCGCCGTACGGCCGGCTGATCTGCGTCCGCCTTGCGGTCAAAGCTGAAAAGCGTTTCGCTGCGGGGAAACACGATATGCTTGCAGGATTCCGTCGGGCGCACGCCGAGTTCCGGCGCATCGCCGGGTGTGAGGGGACGGTAGACCACGGCGCCGCCTTCGCGGCGCGGGGCGTAGACGGCGCTGTGTTCGGCGACGCGGGCCAGAAAATCCGGCAGGGCATCAAACGAGATGAACTTTTTCACGGTGTCGGCGCTCATTACCAGTCCCTCTCTTTGATTGTCGATTCTTCGATATTGAAGGTGAGCAGGGGCGGGGTTTCGGCCCCGATGCCCGCCTTGTAGCCGAACAGACTTTCCACCCGGCGGGAGAGAGCGCGTTTGAGCTTGAGTACGGGGATGCCGAGCGGGCAGGCGCGTTCACACTCCCCGCAGCCCGTACAGCGCCCGGACAGGTGTACGGCATGAATAATCTGAAAAAAGAGCTTGTCGGGCACGTCGTCCGTCTGGCTGACCCAGTGCGGTTCGCGGCTCGCGGCGATACAGTTGTCCCTGCACACGCAGAGAGGGCAGGCGTTGCGGCATGCGTAGCAGCGGATGCAACGGGACATTTCCTTTTCCCAAAACGCCTTCAGTTCTTCGGTGCCGCGGGCCTCAAATTCGGCGATATCCGCGTAGGCGTCTTCGGCAACGGCGGGAGCGCGGCGTTCGCCGACAAAGACATCGGCGTTTTCGGCGTTCGGGAAGGTGCAGCGTCCGCACTTGTCGGCCGCGACGTCTTTTTTTGCCAAGCGTACTTCACCTTTCGGCGTGTCCAGCACCACGTCGTCGCCTTCTTCGCGCAGGGCGCCGACTTCGCCCGGCTCGCAGGCGCCGGCCAGTTTGGCGGCAACTTTCTCCACATCAATCACGCCCCGGCAGGGATAGCCGATGACGTGCACTTCCTCTCTCTTGATCAGGGTTTCCGTCGCCAGTTGGCCGACGGAACGGGCATCGCAGCCTTTGACCACGATACCCACCTTGCTCCCTTTGAGCGAGGGCAGATACAGCGCCGGGTTGTTGACGGAGAGAAAGCCTGCGGTAAAGCCTTCGAGGTCGGCTTCGCTGCGTATGAAGAGCGGCGCCGCGCGCAGAGGTTCCGGGCCGGCGCCCCAGCCGATGACGCAGGAAAGGTCCGGCAGCGCCGTCTTGATTGCCGATTTGAGCTCATCCTGTATGGACATGGAATCTCCTTATTCGGTTTTCAAACCACCACCGCGTCCGCGCGGTTGTGATTCGCCGGCCGGGGGATGCCGGCAAACGGTTGCGCCGGGCCGAGCGCATGGATCTGCGCCGTAAACGTGTCCACCACATGCTGCCAGCGCTGCCCTTCCGAGGCTGAAACCCAGGTATATTCAAAGCGGCGCGGGTCTATGCCCAACACGGGAAGAAGCCCTTTGAGCACCTCCAGGCGGCGGCGGGCATAGTAGTTGCCCTCCGCGTAATGGCAGTCGCGCGGATGGCAACCGGAAACCAGCACGCCGTCCGCTCCGCCGACAAGGGCCTTCATTACGAAAAGCGGATTGATGCGCCCCGAGCAGGGCACGCGGATGATGCGCAGATCCGTGGGCTGGGTGAAGCGGCCGACACCGGCCGTATCGGCCCCGCCGTAGGAACACCAGTTGCAGAGAAAACCGACGATGCGGAGTTCTTTTCCTTCTAGAACCGACATAGGGCCTCCACTTCCGCGAGAATCTGGTTATCGGTGAAATGCGAG
>JAITDR010000070.1 GCA_031282465.1 Desulfovibrio sp. | reverse complement strand
TACCTTTTGAACGAACTGAAAGCCGAGCGCTTTGTGCTTGCCGGCACCGACTATGTGTTCCCCCGCACCGCGAACAAAATCCTGGAAGCCTACCTGCAGCAAAAGGGCGTGAAAGGCGCGGACATCATGATCAACTACACCCCGTTCGGTCATTCCGACTGGCAGTCCATTATCGCCGAAATCAAAAAATTCGGTTCCGCCGGCAAAAAAACCGCGATCATCTCCACCATTAACGGGGACGCCAACGTGCCTTTTTACAAAGTACTGGCAAACCAGGGGGTATCCGCCGCCGCCATTCCGGTCATGGCCTTTTCCGTGGGCGAAGAAGAACTCTCCGGCATAGACGCCCGCCCTCTGGTGGGACATCTGGCCGCATGGAATTATTTCATGAGCGTGGACAATCCGGATAACGCCGCTTTTATCAAAAAATGGCACGCATTCATCAAAGACGACAAGCGCGTGACCAACGACCCCATGGAAGCCCACTATATCGGTTTCAATCTCTGGGTGCAGGCCGTGCAAAAGGCCGGGACCACCAGGGTGGATGACGTGCTGAAGGCCATTGTGGGCATCTCCGTTCCCAATCTGACCGGAGGCACGGCCACTCTGCTGCCCAACCATCATATCACCAAACCTGTGCTTATTGGTGAAATTCAGGAGGACGGCCAGTTCCAGGTCGTCTGGGAAACCCCGAAAGAAGTGCCCGGCGACGCCTGGTCCGATTATCTGCCTGATTCCAAGAATCTGGAAGCGGACTGGACCGACCCCGTAAACTGCGGTAACTACAATATTGTGACTAAAAAATGCGGCGGCGGCGCCAAGTAATTGTACTGTTGACTCTATGCCTCCGGCGGCCGGGGGAAATGATTTCCCCCGGACCCCCTCATTTCATCGGGGTGTAGAGCGGTCGTCTGCCGAAAGAGTTGAGAGCGGGCTTTAATGTTTGTATTCTGAGCAGGGCGAAGAATACGACCCCAATCGGCAATGGCGGAGAACATCCCGTGAGTTTCCTGCGCCGGACGTTGTTTTTGCCGGGTTTCCCGGCCTTGCTGCTCTTCCTGTCGCTGCTCTGCCCGGCGCGGGCCGGGGGACTTTCCCTCTCACCCGAAGCGCAGGATTCCCTGCGCAGCACCAAAGTCGCCGACAGGGAACTCGCCCTGCGCGAATTGGGCGACGACCCTTCCGATGCCGCGGCCGAGTTGTTGGAGGCCCTGTGCGCGGGCGATCTCTATGTGCGCAGGGATAACGGCGCTCTGCTGATCCTCCGCCCCGGCGCGGAGGAAGCGACCCTCGTGCCGGGAAGCGAAAAAATTCCTTTTGCCGACAGAACCCTGCTGCGCAAGGTCGGCATCAGCAACAGCCGGCGCACGGCCGTGACTGCCGTGCTCAACCGGCGCCTCCTGCGTCACGCGGACGTCGACGTGCGGCGGGGCGCGGTGGAAAGCCTGCGGGCCGACGATGCAGCGGACAAGGAACTGCTCCTCTCCCTGTTGCAGAACGAGCGCGACGGGCGCATCCGCGCCCGGCTTGAACAGCTCCTGGCCCTGCTTTGCGTGCGCGATGACGGGGCCTCGCGCGACGAATTGCTGCGCGCCGCGGCCGTGCTGGGCGGCGCTTCTTTGCCGCAAGCCGCGCAAGCCCTGGCAAATCTGAAAGAGCACAAAGACCCGCTCGTGGCCGCGGCCGTGGATAAAGCGCTGTATCGCCTGCGCGTCACGGCGGACCGGGCCGCTATGCTGGAAACGCTGTTTTTCGGCTTGAGCCTCGGGTCGGTGCTGGTGCTGACCTCCATCGGTCTGGCCGTCACCTTCGGTGTTATGGGCGTCATCAATATGGCCCACGGCGAACTGGTCATGCTCGGCGCCTATACCGTCTGGGGCATGCAGCAGCTTCTGCCCGGCCGGCCGGGGACCGCGCTGCTGCTTGCCGTTCCGGCTTCCTTCCTTGTCGCCGGCTGTGCCGGGGCTCTGCTGGAACGCAGCGTTATCCGGCATCTCTACGGCCGGCCCCTGGAAACTTTGCTTGCCACCTTCGGCATCAGCCTCATCCTGCAACAGGCTGTCCGCACGCTGATTTCACCCATGAACAGGGCCGTGGAGAGCCCGGCGTTCATGAGCGGCATGCTGCACATCACGGACAACTTCAGCCTGACCTGCAACCGCGTCTATATTCTCGCGTTCTGTCTCGGGGTTTTCGTTCTGATCTACGCGACCATGCACAAGACCCGCCTGGGGCTGGAGGTGCGCGCCGTTGCGCAGAACCGACCCATTGCAAAGGCTTTGGGCATAGACGCTTCCCGCGTGGACACCCTGACCTTTGCCCTCGGCTCGGGAGTCGCCGGCATGGCCGGAGCGGCCTTGAGCCAGCTTACCAACGTCGGCCCGAATCTGGGGCAGAGCTACATTGTCGACTCTTTCATGGTGGTGGTCTTCGGCGGCGTGGGCAACCTGCACGGCACGCTGTGCGGCGGGCTTATTCTCGGCCTCGCGAACAAACTGCTGGAACCGGTGAGCGGCGCGATGCTGGCCAAAATCATTCTGCTTACGGTCCTGATTCTTTTCATGCAGGTCAAGCCCAAGGGCCTTTTCCCCGAACGGGGCCGGGCGGCGGAGAACTGACCTATGGCGCCCGAGCGCATTGCCGCTCCCGTGCGGGATAACGCGCCCCCGGCAGGACCGCGCGGGATACCCCCCGCTCACAGCCGCCCCTGTCCTTCGGCCGCTCCCGCGGCCCCTCCCGGACTGCTTGAAACAACGTCCGAACGCGTTCTGGACCGGCCCGCCGCCGTCTTTCTCGGCTCCCTTTCCGCAGCGGCTCTCGGCGTTACCGTGTGCAGCCTGTTGCCCTCGGGCACGCTCCTGCATCTCGACGGCTATGTCGTCAGCCTGCTGGGCAAATACCTCTGTTTCGCCCTGCTCGCCCTGTCCATTGACCTGATTTGGGGCTACCTCGGCATTCTGAGCCTGGGGCACGGCGCGTTTTTCGGCTTGGGCGCTTACGTCATGGGCATGCACCTCATGCGCGAAATCGGCGGTCGCGGGGTTTACGGCAACCCGGTGCTTCCGGATTTCATGGTCTTTCTGAACTGGGAAAGCCTGCCCTGGTACTGGCACGGTTCCGACAATATGCTCTTCACCTGCCTGCTTGTCGTGCTTGTGCCCGGAATCGCGGCCGCAGCGTTCGGCCGGCCGGCCTTCCGTTCGCGCGTTTCGGGGGTGTATTTCTCCATCATCACCCAAGCCGTGACCTTTGCCCTCATGCTGGCCTTTTTCCGTAACGAAATGGGCTTCGGCGGCAACAACGGTCTTACGGACTTCAAAAGTCTTCTGGGCGTGAGTCTGCAGTCGGAATACATGATTACAGGGTTGTTTTGCGCCTCGGCCTTCGCCTTGGGAGTTGCCTTCATCCTGTGCCGCGTGATCGTCGCGTCGCGTCTCGGCCGCGTGTTCGTCGCCGTGCGCGATGCGGAAAGCCGCGCACGCTTCATCGGCTACAGGGTGGAAAACGTGAAACTGGCGGCATTCGTTTTTTCCGCCGTTCTTGCCGGACTGGCCGGCGCCCTGTATGTCCCGCAAGTGGGCATCGTCAATCCCGGCGTCTTTGCGCCCCTCTTTTCCGTAGAAATGGTGGTCTGCGTCGCCCTGGGCGGCAGAGGCAGGCTGTACGGCGCCGTGCTCGGCGCCTTGGTCGTCAACATCGCCAAAACCTTCTTCACCACGGCCCTGCCGGACGTCTGGCTCTTTTTTCTGGGCGCTCTCTTCGTGGTGGTGACGCTTTTGCTGCCGGACGGTCTGTCAGGCATTCCCGACCGACTGCGCGGCCGTTTGCGGGCGCTGCAGGCAAAAAGCGGGGCCGATGCATGAACTGCA
>JAITDR010000277.1 GCA_031282465.1 Desulfovibrio sp. | reverse complement strand
CCTTTCAACAACCCGTACCAGCCAAAAATTTCCTGAGATTTTGCTTGACGTATTTTGGAAAGAAAGGAAATTCCTTTTCATCTACGAGGCGCTCAGATGAAGTAGCTTGTAAAATCCTCCATGACATGGTATATTTTACACCATGAACAAGCGCACAATATTTACCCAATTAATGGAAGCTCTGTCCGACACGCCTGTTGTGTTCCTGCGAGGAGCCCGGCAAACCGGCAAGACAACGCTGGTGAAACAACTGACCGGAAAACCGTCCGACGTCGACAACCGCCGGTACATCAGCCTTGATTCGGCTACGGCTCTGGCCGGGGCGCTGGATGACCCGACAGGCTTTTTGCGGGGGCTGAAAAAACCTCTGACCATTGATGAGGCGCAACGCGCATCCGCTCTGATGCTTGCCATCAAGGAGGACGTGGATCGTGAGCGCCACGCCGGGCGCTATTTGCTTACCGGGTCAGCCAACATCCTGACCTTGCCGGGCATTGCCGACTCGTTGGCGGGGCGCATGGAAGTATTGACCCTGTATCCGCTCTCACAGGGCGAAATAGCAGGCGTTCAGGAAGACTTTATCCACGCGCTGTTTCAAAAGAAGTTTCCAGCCGGGAACCCTGCGGCTCCACTGACCAAGGACGTGCTTCTGGAAGCCGTCGCCGTGGGCGGTTATCCGGAAGTACTCTCCAGAACCAACCCGAAGCGTCGCGCCGCCTGGTTCGATTCGTACATCACCACTCTGGTGGAACGGGATATACGCGACATCGCAAGCATCCAAGACATCAGCGGGCTGATCCGCCTGTTGCGCATGCTCGGCGTTCGTTCCGGAACTCTGCATAACCAAGCCGAACTTTCGCGGAGCATCGGCATGCCGGCCAGTACCCTCGGCAGGTATCTCCCGTTGCTGGAAGCGTTGTTTCTCATCTGGTTCCTGCCCGCTTGGTCGAGCAACTTGGGCAAGCGGTTGGTGAAGTCGCCCAAGATTCATGTCTGCGATTCCGGCCTGGCCTGCCATCTGTGCGGCGCGGATGAGGCGCGTCTGGCCGACGATTCAATCTTGGCCGGGCGACTTCTCGAATCTTTTGTCGCCGGGGAACTGCTGAAGCAGAGCAGTTGGACGGAGCATCCGGTGTCGCTGTATCACTACCGCTCGCAAAGCGGCGAAGAAGTGGACGTGGTTCTGGAAGACAGGGCCGGGCGCGTGGCGGCCGTGAAGGTCAAGCTCGCCGGCGGCGTGGCCCCACACGACATCAAGGGGCTGGCTTCGCTACGAGACGCGCTGGGCGATCACTTTGTCCGGGGGGTGGTCGTGTATACCGGCCGGGAAGTCATGCCCATAGGCGACAGAATTTTTGCGGTGCCGGTCGGGATGATGTTTGCGTGATGAAGGGTCGCGTCGTTGTTTGGAAAACGCAAAAACCTGCGACCGGCAGGTCAAGTGGGGTAGGGCCGATATGACTCAACAGGACGGACAAGTTCAGAAAACGCGCCGGCACACGAAACCGGGCGGTATTCTGTTCATCCATATTGTACGGGTCGTTTTTCTCGGGTTCTTTCTGGGGCCGCTCGTAGCCTCTCTTGCGCTGTTTTTTGCTGTGCCGGCCGTCATCTTGCCGTCAGCCGTTATCTTGCCGTCGGCCGTTCTGGTCCGGCTCATTTTCGGAGTACTCAGCGCTTCCGGGAAGAGGCGCCCTTCAACACCGGCCGGCCGCTATATCCTGCCGCTCTGTTTCGCTTGGGTGCTGCTCCCGGCTTTTTCCCCGTTTTTATTTATTTCCGGTTTTAGTGAGGTGGCCTTGTCGGCTCGGCGCTTCCTGCCGGACGTCTATATTTTAGGGCTTCTGGCAGGGTATGTGGGTTGCGAGCGGCGACGGGCGGACAGGTTGCGGTTCGCCGCCGCCGGCTGTACAGCGCGCGAGCGAATACCGTAACGCCCCGTCGGCCGTCGGGTAGAGTCCGGCCGGCACCATACGATGTCCGCAAAGCAACGTTACGATGGGGCGCTCGAACCGATCTCTCCCGGAAAAGAGGCTTGCTTCAACGCAGAGCTTGAGGGATATTCGAAGATGACGGGTGACAGGGATTTCGCTTTACGGCTCAATGTTAACGGGTGCAATCAAAATGCTTGCATAAAATTCCTCAGTCGAGTATTATCACATATGGGGGTGAGTAAATGGCATCAATAACAATCAGAAACCTGTCGTCGGACATAGTCGCGAGTCTGAAAGCTCTTGCCGCCGACAACGGACGCTCTATGGAGCAGGAAGTCAGAGAAATACTGGCTGACAGACTGATTCCACGACACCGGCTGTTGGACGATATACAGGCGAAATGGACGGAATTCCCACCTCCTTCGGCTCAGGATGTTCAAGAGTGGATTGATTCCGGTCGTCGCGGCAGAGCATGATCATTGATACAATGGTCATGGCTTACGCTTTGTTGGGAGTGCCGGGATACGGGGAAGAATCCCTGGCGGCGCTCCGCAAGGCGGATGCCCTGTACGCGCCGGCGTCCGTTCAGGCGGAATTGCTGAATGTCGTCTGGCAATACGGCAAACGGGGAGTCACTCGACAGAGGGCCGCTGCAGTGTACGACGATGCGTTCCGCTTATGGGGAAAATTGATTCCTGTCGAACGTCTGTGGCCGGAGGCGCTTTATCTGTCCTTCAGCAGCGGGCATTCGCCCTATGACACGCTGTTCGTTGCGGCGGCGCTCATGTACCACACTTCGGTCATCACCTATGATCAGAAACTGCTGACATTATTTCCAGAGCATACCGTAAGCGCGGGCAATTTCCTGCGAATGTGACGCCACTGTGCAAGAGTGTACAGGGCTTTGAATCCAGCCGCCCAATCGTGCCGCATCAAGCAAGCCTGTGTACGTGCGATGGGGAAGTGACGCGGGATCACCCTAAAAACGTCGAGCAGTTGCCGAGAGCCCGACAAGACCCGGACGAAAGACACTACAACCGGCATGTGCCTGATTTTAGAAGCTGCAGCGCAAAACGGACGGCTGTTTTGTCTCTCCGTCCCGGTTCATCGACGGCGGCTTCTGACTGGGCTGCACATCGACAAGGAGAATGCTCCATGAAGCAGCGTCGACTACGTTGCGCGGCGGCACTTTTGCTCTTTCTTGTCTTTGCAGCTCTTCCCTGCCGGGCGGCCTCCGGGCAGGAGCGATCCGCTTTTGCCGATACCGGCCTGCTGACACGCCTGGACGAAAGCGCGGAAGAAATACTGATGCGCGCCCACAACCAGGATATCGGCGCCATGCTGTCGGCTATGATCGGCTACCGGCAGGGCATCGGAGGTTTTCCTCTGAGGCAGGCGGCGGCCGCCATGTGGGGAGTGGCCGTTGCGCGTTTCAATCTGCCGTCCGTCTGTGCGTTTACGGTTTTGGCGTCTGTTGACAAGGACGACCTGAAGGAAGACGAAACGGGCGAATACATTGCCGCCTGCGACTACGCCCTGCGCGGCCGTTACGCGCCCCTCTTCAAGCAGGCAGGACTCTTCGACGCGGAGCGGGCCTGCGCCGAGATTGCCGGGCGAGAGCGGCGCACCCCGGCGCGGCAGGCCGAATACGACAACGGACTCGTCCGGTTGCGCTACATGCAGGCTGAAACACAGAAAATCATGGCCTTGGCCGGAAGGCTCGTTCACTCCCCCATGACCGAAAAGGACGAAGCCGCTTACGCTCGTGGAGATTTCGGCGATCCGGACATTTTTGTCTTCTACGCGGCCACCACCCGTGATCCTGAAACAGAGGAGCCCGATTGGAACGGTGAACGGCTGCTGCGGCTTATCAGCAGCCAAAGGGAGGGCGGCGAGGCTCAGTCCGAACTCCGCTTTGCCGCGCGTAGCGCCTTGATGGCGCGTCTGGCCGCGGACGCCGGGCAAAGCTCGGCCCTTATCCGGCGGGCACACGCCGGCGAGCCGGAAGCGGAAAGGGTCATGGGCCTGAACTATTTGACGGGAAGCCAAGGATTTCCTGTCGACGCCAATCTGCAAAACGTCTGGATACGCCACAGCGCCATGCACGGGGATGTTCGAAGCATGGAATTGCGGGCTGTCGATCTGTTTGCCGGTGATTATCCGAAATCGGCGTGGATTTGGGCCAAGCTGGTCTGCGAGTTCGGCGACGAGAACGCCGTGAGCCGTGCCGGGCGCATCGTGGCGGAACTGGAAAAACTCCTCACCCCTGCAGAATTTGAGGCACGGGAGAAGCGGCTGAAGGAACTCCTCAAGCAGATTTCCCCACATGCAAGATGCGCTGAATCAGATAACTCCGTGGAAGAACCCTGAACTCTATGCAGACTGAGTAAAAGGTACCCCTACGGCGTGGCGATATGGGACGGTGAGAGCCGGGGAACGGCGCACATGATCGGGTTGATGAAGGGGCGCGTCTTTGTCTGGAAAACGCAAAAACCTGCGACCGGCAGGTCAAGTGGGGTAGGGTCGATATGACGCAGCAGGACAGTCCGGTTCAGGCAACGCCCTTTGACGCGAAATCCGGCCGCATTGAATTCCTGCATATTCTGCGAGTCGTTTTTCTCGGCTTCATTCTGGGGCCGCTCACTGCTTCCTTTGCGCTGTATTTCAAGGCGCCGGCAATCACCTTCCCATCGGCCTTTCTGGTCGGGCTCATCTTCGGAGTACTCTGCGTTGCCGGACGGAGGCTCCCTCCAACGCCGGCGGGCCGCTATATTCTGCCGCTCTGTTTCGCTTGGGTGCTGTTCCCCGCTTTCTTTCCGTTCTTCTTTGCTTCTGATTTCAGTGGAGTGGGCTTGTCGGCTCTGCGCTTTCTGCCCTACGTCTATATTTTCGGGCTATCGGCAGGGTATGTGGGGTGCGAGCGACGACGGGCGGACAGGATACGATTCGGCGCGGCCGGTTGGGCAGTGTTCGGCGCTCTGTTGATGGTGCCCCTCGTCCATATCTGCTGCGGCACAATCCAAGACAGGGAATACGCCGCCAAACGCGGGCACGGGTTCGAGCGGGTGGGCGGTTTCTCAAGCACGGACCTGAGACCGTATGACCCGCGAGTGCCGGATGCGATCACGCCTCGTCTGGAAGAGCCGTCAATCTTCGTGATCAGCGGGACGGATGACTTGCCTGTTCTTGACGGGGCGGAAGCGGCCTTTCCGGTATATGCGGCCTTTGCAGCCGCCTGTTACGCGGATTTGCCGCCTCTGAGCGAAGAACATCTCGCGCGGTATGACCAGAGCAATCTCGACACGGGGGCGCTGACGTTTACCAATACCTTCCATGCGTTCAGGCGGCTGCTGGATCGCTCGGTTGACATTTTCTTCGGAGCTCATCCGTCGCAACGCCAGATGCAGCAGACAACCGAAAAGGGCATGGAATTGGTGTTGACGCCCATCGCCAAAGAAGCCTTCGTGTTTTTCGTCAACGATGCAAACCCGGTCAACGGACTGACTACGGGGCAGATACGGGACATTTACAGCGGCAAGGTCCGCAACTGGAAAAAACTCGGCGGGCGGGACGCTGAAGTCATGGCGTTTCAACGGCCGGAATACTCCGGCAGCCAGTCCGTCATGCGCAGTTTCATGGGCGAGACTGAAATGGAAGAGCCGCTGCAGGACCGCTTGATCGGCGGTATGGGTGGTGTTGTCGAGGAAACAAGTGAATACCGCAACGCGCCGGGCGCTATCGGGTATTCCTTCCGCTATTTTCTGACGGGTCTCGGCCGACAGCCGCGCATCAAAATGTTGGCCGTAGACGGAATTTTGCCCACGCCGGAAACGATTCTATACGGGGAGTACCCACATGTGACCAATCTGTACGCAATCACGTTGAAGGACAATCCCAACCCGTATGTGAAGCCGTTCCTTTTGTGGATGCAGGGCGAACAGGGGCAATATCTGGTGGAGAAGATCGGCTATGTGCGGCTGCGCTGAGACTCAACCGGTTTGTCGAGTGCCTTGCAGAGCAGCGGGGAAAGTCGGCCGATTTGGCTACGCTGAAAAGCAGTTATGTTGCGCCGCAACGAAAATAAGATGCATCCGCCCCGGCAACATTCGAATCCCTCCTGTCCGGACTTTTTCTTTCGGATACTGTTTTCCGCCCGGATAACCAAATTGAAGGAATTATGCGAATTTGAAGTGATATTATGTAACATATATGTGTGACAGTATTGATTAGGCGATCAGCGGCAAGCCGTCGCTGCTCAGGCCACACAGGACTTGGATGTTTTCAATGTCTGCCGCATGATGAAGTGAAAATTGCTTTTGATTGAAGGCGGTGATACTATGCTTACGGTCAAATTTTCCCATCGCAATGATGGCGAAAGATTTAGACTTCAAGTTTAATCTACAATAATATCTTCTGCCTATCCGTCGAGTCCTGATCGGACGCATAATTTCGTAAAAAGCCATTTTATATATAGGCTTAGTCTGTTATTATAATATCATGTATTTCTTGATACTTATGTCACGACGGAAAACCGAACGATAAAATTACACATAATGCCGAGATACAGTTGACACAGAATACAAATCCGGTTAACGATTTGCGCTAGAGACCATCTCTGTAAGCAATTACCGAAACCGGAGGGATACATGAAGATTTTGGGGAAATTGTTGCTTCTTGTCGGGGGGATTATTGTTGCCTTGGTGACTGTCTATTGCTTCATCGGCAATTATGTTCTGTCAAATTTCGGCGATGAAAATGCGCAGGAGTCTTTGACCGTCGCGTCTAAGGCAATGCAGAGTATTGTTAATGAAAATATGACCGGATTTGAGGCAGTGAGCGACACGCTTGCTGCCGACATCGCCTTGGCGAAGGCGGTTGCGGAGAAGGACGGACAATTCATAAAAGCCTACGCGAAAAAAATCAATTCGCTCCCCGGTATCGGTTTCGTGACCATAGTTGCACTCGATACGACAGTTTTGGCGAGAGGTCACAGCGATCAAGCCGGCGACAAGTTGGGTTTTGATCGTAAAAGTGTTGCGATACCTTTGAATGAAGGCAAGAAAGTTGTCGGAATTGAGCCCGGTAAACTCGTGAAACTCAGCCTTGCCGCAGGCGTTCCTTTGCGATTCAACGGCAAGCCGGTGGGAGCCGCCATTGTCGGCATGGACCTTTCGACAGGCGCTTTTGTCGATTATATCAAAGACACGTTGGATGTTGAATGCACATTATTTCTTGACGATGTACGCATCAGCACTACCGTTATGCGTGACGGGCAACGCGTCAACGACACACGATTGAACAACCCCGACATCTATAATGAAGTATTGGGCCGGGGAGCAAGCATCACCACACGAAATGTAATTGCCGGTATGGAGTATGATACCATTTACTGGCCTTGGAAAGACATGGCAGGGAAAAATTCCGGCATGCTTTTTGTCGGATATTCAAGAGCTAAACTCTTGGATTCAATGAAAACCGTTATACTTTTCTTTGTTGTTGCCGGATGCGTTCTGGGCGCGGCATTATTTTTGATCGGAGGATTTTTTGCCCAGGCTATATCCAGACCTATCCGCGCCGCGACAGATTTTGCCCACGCAATAGCACAGGGAGATTTCAGTAAATCTATTACTTCCAAATCCTCTGACGAAATCGGCAGCCTCATTCGCGCAATGAGTGAAATACCGGCAACATTAAACGACATGTTGAAGGAGTATGACCGCATAGAAAATGAGGTTGAACATGGTAATCTTCTGATTACCGGCAACGCGGAGTCATTCAAGGGTGTTTTCGCTCATCTTGTCAGCGGTACAAACAACATTATGACCTGCTTCCGAACTATCATAGACAGTATTCCCTCTCCTGTTGTGATGATGAACGAAGCAAAGCAGATACAATACATGAACGGTATAGGCCGTGAACTGGCAGGGAGCGACTATAAAGGAAAATATTTCAAGCAAATGGTCAAGTTGGATGACGAAGGCACTCCGCGCGATGCTCTGGAAAAAGCCGTACAAACCAGAGAGCGCGCTACTGCCGAAACGCAGGCGCATGTCAAAACCCAGACCCTCGACGTCAGTTACACAGTCATCCCGCTCTCGGATAAAAACGGCAAGCTTGCGGCTCTCCTGCAGCTTGTCACCGACCTCACGGCCATCAGGACGCAGCAACGGGCGGTCCGTGAAGCGACAACGCAGGCTATGGCTGTTGCCGGCCGTGTGGCGGCGGCAGCGGAAGAACTTTCGGCCCAGGTTGAGCAGGTATCGCGCGGTGCCGAACAGCAGCGCGCGCGTGTTGTCTCGACGGCAAGTGCCGTGTGCGAGATGAACGCGTCGGTTATTGAGGTGGCGGGCAATGCCGCCCAGGCTTCGGATCAAAGCGGGCTCACCCGTGACAAAGCGCTGAACGGATCCGAACTGGTCAATCAGGTGGTGAAGTCCATCAACCACATAAACGAGGTGGCGGCCAAACTGCAGGCCGACATGAACGCGCTCGGAGTGCAGGCTGAGAGCATCGGCGGGGTGTTGAACGTCATCTCGGATATTGCTGATCAAACCAATCTGCTGGCTCTGAACGCCGCCATTGAGGCGGCAAGGGCAGGCGAGGCGGGGCGCGGGTTTGCGGTCGTCGCGGATGAGGTCCGCAAACTGGCCGAAAAAACCATGTCGGCCACGCAGGAAGTCGGCGCCAGTATCGGGACCATCCAAATCTCAGCAAAAAACAGCATTCGGGAAGTAGTCTCGGCGGTAGAAAGCATTCAGGAAGTTACGCGGCTGGCTGATTCATCCGGGGACGCTCTGAAGGAAATTGTTGAGCTTGCGGCGGCCAACTCCTCCGTCGTGGCAGCCATAGCCACTGCTGCGGAACAACAAAGTGCGACATCGGAAGAAATCAACAGAGCTATTGAAGAAATTAATCGTATTGTCGGCGAAACAGCGGACGGCATGGTGCAGTCGAACGCGGCAGTGCAGGAAATGTCGCAGACCGCGCAGGAACTGAACCGAATCATTACGCAGCTGACTTCGCATTGACGAGAGAACTTCAAGAGCGCCCGGAAGCATTATGTTTTCGGGCGCTCCAGCGTTCACGAGGACCAGCAAATCGAATATCCGCCGGCCCGCGCGGGAGTCGGGTTGCCGGTTGTAAGCAAGTCATGTACCCACGGCAGAGCCGGGGGTACATGACTTGGCATAATAGGCGAAAAAAATTGTGAATCATGCTGTAGCGGTGCGACAAAGACATGCATCTGCACACAGGGAAAACCATGCATTAAAAGCCACTGATAACAAATTTCTGATGAATTCTCTATACCTTGCCCTTTCCCCTCTGCCATAGTGAATACACAAATATATTCATATTTATATAACAAGCGGTCGATATTTCAATGATTCAATCCGTATTCTTAGTGAATGTGCAAGTCCGAACACGCAGATGCATTGCAGATTTATACGCCGACCTTTCCCCAGGCTTTCTTCATGAGTGAATACACTTTGGTTCGCGCCACTTTGTTAAGTTCCAAGCCAAAACCTTTGCGATAAATTTCAGGGAGAAAGAAAGTATCTCCTGCACGAAGGAGAATGCCCGCATCTTCCAAAGCCACAGTGGAGCTTATCCCGATTTGCTCCAAAGATTTATGAGTCAACGGCATGGCCGGTTGCCAGAAACTTATTTTACCTAAATCGGCAGCTATATGTTTCATCTCCAGCTTAGTTTCTTCGATTTTATCCTCGCCGCACTCTTTTAAGGCAGCACGGATAGCTGAGGGAGAAAGTAAGCGGTCTTCCGGTAAGGGGCGACGCATTTGCAGACCGGCAGCTTTGTTTAAAAGTCTGATAATGTCTCTTGCTTGAAAATGTCCTTGAAGGTCGGAAACGCAGCTTAAAACCCAATATACTGTAGGACTTGCAGTAGATTTTGGATTTCCGAGTTTTGCGCCCCAAAGAGGTACAAGATCGTTGCACATAGGCTGAAAGTCTCTGGCATCCCAATCTTCACAGCTTTGATTGGAGCGATATTTCTGCAATTCTTGCGTATTTAACAGCCAGCCGACCAATTTCAGCGCATCCTCCTTGCTCCATTTAATTTCAAAGTCTCGATAATTTGCAAAATATTGACCTGGATTTTGCGTAGCGGCGCGTCGCACCATATCGTTTCGTATAAAGACCAGTAAACCGAATTTACTTCCTGCCCATGACGGGATATCGCGTAATATATCTTGAATCAGCACGCGCAGAGGTTCAATCTGCATATCTCGAAAAAGCCATTCAGAAAATAAATCTTCAAGACCGTCACATAAATAAACTACGGGAGTAGTAAACTCCGAAACACGTTGTTTAAATTCGCTTTCGTAGGTAATTGCGTGTTTGCCGGAAAATCCCAGGCATTGACAAAAAAATTTAAACCACAGTTCCCGCCATTCGCTAGGCAACATCTGCTGAGGTGTTGAAAAAAAAGTTCGTAATATTTGATGATTATATAAGATTTTGTCATCACAAATACATCTGTTTATTCTACGTAACGACTTAATTTGCGAATAAACAAGCGATTTTCTTCCTTCTTCAGATTCATTATGACTCCAATATATGGGTATTAAAACAGCATTATCGGCATCACCTTTCATACAAACAGAGCAAAACTCACTCCATTCTCTTATATTGCTTAATATCTTCAAGAGAAAAGTTTTACCTGCTCCTTTTTCACCGAATACAGCCGCATTAGGTATCTTATTTGAAAAAGAAATTGCTAATTTTTTGTATATATCAGCTATAAAAAATCCCGGTGAAGTATTTTGTTTTTCTGTATACATCAGTTGAGATGACCGTTCAAATAGTCGTCGCAAATCAGCTAAATTCGAAATACGCATTCTCTGCATTGCTATCCTCACAAATAATGGTTTATATTATTAATCTATGCATAATTATACACTATTTTCTGATTGCTTCCAGGCGCAAATATCTTTCTCTTCTTCAGTTTCACTCTGCTTGCCGACAAGAGTAAAAGCTTTTACATCTAAAATCGCCGCTACTCAGCAATCGGGCAAGTCCCCGGCCTCCGCTTTGCTCTCCCCGTTGGGCGACTGCACGGGAAGGGGCAGACACCGCTCAGAAAATTCCGGGTTTCCCTAACAGATTTTTTTTCTAGTGTCTTATTTTTTTTCCTCGTTCGAGTTCACAAGGACATCTTGAGGGCAACACCGGGTTGAAGCATGCCGGCAACCGACAATCGGCAGTGGGGGATACCCTTGTGGTGCAGGCAATTCGTGCTCGTGACCGGACTACGCTCAGGACGAATCAGGATATTTTCAGGATACTGCGGTGCTCTGAAATCGCACGCCACTAACGGAATATTTCGCAGAGCGAGGCTTTTGTTCTCCACGATGGAAAAAGCCCCTGAAAAGTATGTAAAACTTACAGAGGTTTTATTTCGGCGCTGCATGCCGATTAAGGCAGGACATGTCCCGTCAGGCCGGATTTGCCCGCCGCCGCGAAATCGTTGTGAGGGAAGGCATCGACGCCGAAAATTTGTCCTTGAGGAAATTTGAAACTTTTGAGGCTGTTTCAGCGGCTCCACTGCGAAGGTTTTTTCCGGGCAATTTTTTATCAAAACAAGGAAGCGCCGACTCGCATGCGTCTACCGTGTTTCGGAGAGGAGCGGGTTGTTTCGAAACGGTCGTCCGCATCTGCCGTTGAGCGAGAACAGCCGTCGAAGCTAAACCGCGCTATTCTTCTTGAGCAGGCCGTGCAGAGGCTTTTTCCGGCTGTTCGCCGCCAGCCGTTATCGTCAGTTGATCGCCTGTCACGGTGGTCTTGAACCCGAATTTTTCCAGACAAGCCCCCATAGAGGGATGTTCCTTCTTATTTTTTTCCTTCGAAGCGTCAATTTCACTACAATAAAGCAATGCTGCTTGCAGGGCTGCCTTGTGTTCACCGGCTTTGAGTACTTGGTAAACGGCGTTTATATATATGCTGGAATCCTCAAAGGCTGCTCCCACGATTCTGTTGACGGCTAGAGTATCTCTTGGCTCTGCGAAAGCGGCGATGATATCTTTCGGTAAGTCGGAATAAAGGTCTTTCAGCATCCTCTTTTTTTCAGCTTGCTTCGTGATTTCTCTCACCGATGCCTCAATTTCGTATTTTACTCGCTGTCCGTCTTTTTTTTCCAGTTCTTTGGAGACTTGCCGATATCCGAAAAAAAGCGCCGTTATAAGCAGAGGAATAATGCTGCGGGCGGATTTGTACTTACTCCGGGAAGATTTTTTTGACTTTTTTGAATCGGCGGGGGGCGGAGATGCATCGGGATTCATTGTCTGTATTCCTCCATGTATTTCTCAATTACCTTCCGGCTCTGCCGTGCCGGAGAGCAGCCTTTGTTTTGCAGCTTACGAAAAGCGACCGGAAAGTCAACGATTTTAGCCTTAGAGTGAAAGTCGCACCTTGGAAAAACAAAATAGTTGATTACAGATGATGGTCCGGGATCAGGCACTGATTTGGTCCGTCAAGCGCTGAGCCGCAAGCGGGCTGATCGGTTGGTCGGCTCATCGGCACGTCAGACCGGCAAAAGAGATAGAGGGCGGGCGAGTGAAAATCATCGTGGACAGTTGTAGGAAGGCGTAGTAGGCATACAGGGTGCCGACATACCTTGATGACGACGACCGGAACGTGCCGACCGATTATCAGCGCAGGCGATATCCTCTATTTTTGCAGGAGGGGCAAGGACAGGGCGAGAGGGCAACAGAACGTATGAACGCAAGCCTCAAAAAAATTTTTGCGGAGGAGCTTCAGCATGACACAAACCCTCAAGGAACTCTACGGTGAGGTCTATACATACCAGTTTGTCGGCTTAATAGGCAATATAGCTTTGGCTCACCGGGTGCTTTTCTGGAGCGTCAAAGATGAAAATGCTGAAAGTGGAGACAAAGCAAAGCTCTGTTTCTGTTGGGGGAAGTACAATGCTCTGAATTACACCCCTCAAGAGTGGCTGGATCATGTCGGCCGTTGCCGGGAAGAAGGCCGCGTTACCTGGAAGACTCCCGAAGAAATAGGGGAGATGACGAGGACTGAATTTGTGCTTTTTCTGGCCGACATGGCCTCGCGTTAGGTCTTTACGTCTACAGCAACATCCGAAATCGGCATTGTTCTCCTCAGTTGAGTATGTAGCGCATAGGGTTGACGGGCACGCCGCGCACATGCACCTCATAGTGCAGATGCGGCCCCGTGCTGCGCCCGGTATTGCCCACCAGGCCGATGACGTCGCCGCGCTGGACGTAATCCCCCACCTTGACCGAAGATTTGCTTAAATGTCCGTAACGGGTGGCTATGCCGTTGCCGTGATCGATGACGATGCACAGGCCGTATGCCCCGTCCATGGCGGAAAAGGTGACCGACCCGCGCGCCGGGGCGCGCACCGGGGTTCCGATGCGGTTGGAAATGTCCAGCCCCTGGTGCATGCGCCCGGCCCCGGATAACGGCGACCGCCGCCAGCCGAAACCCGAGGTCAGTGTGCCCCTGACCGGCCAAATGGACGGAGTGGACAACAGCGAATCCTTGTTCAGACGCAGCATGGTAATCAGCGTCTGCTGGTCCGCTTCCTCAAGCCGCACGGCGTCGACAAGCTCATCCACCAGACTGTGCGCGCGCCGGAGAAAAAGTTCACGATGCCGGGCAAGGAGCAGGGGATTGTTCAGATCTCCGGACGAACGGGAAGACTCATCCCCGCTCTCCACGGACTCTTCGGCCGTGTCCTTGTCGACATTCAGGAAAACGCGCAGCTTGGAATCAAACTGTTGCACCCGGCGCACATCCTGCTCCAGACTCTGCAGTTTTGCGGTAAAACTGAGAATCTGGCCTGCCTGCTCCCGCAACAGCCTGTTCGCCTCGTCCAGCCTGTGCCCCAGTACGGCGGATTCCGTGTAATAACTGAAAAAATAGACGGCCGATCCCGCCGAGCCGCTCAGCAACAGAAAGAAAAAAACACCGAGCCAACCGCGCAGGCGGAGTTTGCGGAACCCGCCTTCACGGTCTTTGAAGATGACAATGTGGTAATTCTTGAACAATAATCAACTCGAAGGACGCATCGGAGTTGTGTCCGGAGCGGTCACGGGGTTTCGGGAGGCACAAGGCTCCCGCTTACGGTCAAGGTCGCACCGGGCTGCGCCCGGAGCGGCCGGGGGAAGGAGCAGGCGCTTCCCGTTGCGTTGCTGGATGTCCCCGGACTCAGTCGCGGGTTTTCTTCCGCTTTTTGTCCAGAATACCGTGGGTCAGGCCGGCCGCCAATCCTGCCACAGCGCCGAATCCTGTCGCCATAAACAGGCTTTCGGTGTAACCGAAGACGGAACTCAGGGCGCCGACCGCCCCGCCGATGAGTATGCCCCTGCTTATTCTGTCGCTGATGTTCATAACGCGCGTGACCTGTACAGGATTGTCTCAGAGGATGGAGCAGTTCAACCTAAAAATGTACATCGCTGATGAAGGGTCCGGGGGAAATCACTTCCCCCGGCCGCCGGAGGCATATAAATCAACATCGTAACGTGCGGATGTTCGGCCTTGCGCCTGCTCGGGCCGAGGGTCCGGGGCAGTGTCCCGGCCGCCGGAAGCATACAAAACCAAAACAAATCCGCTCTAAAGAACGAACGTCTGCAGGCGTTCCATGGCTTCGCAAGTATCGGCGACATTGCCGAAGCCGGTCAGGCGGAAGCAGCCCCGGCCGCTCGGGCCGAAACCTGCGCCGGGCGTGCCCACAATGTCCGTCTCGCGCAGCAGTCTGTCGAAAAATTCCCAGGAGTCCGTGCCGTCCGGCAAACGCACCCAGACATAGGGGGCGTTCACGCCGCCGCTTACGGTCAGCCCCTTGCGCATGAATCCTTCGCGAATCAGCCCTGCGTTGCGCATGTAGGCGGCGACCAAGGCCGCGCATTCCCGTTTGCCTTCCGGGCTGTGGACGGCCTCGGCCGCGCGTTGCACAATGTACGGGCAACCGTTGAACTTGGTGGTTTGCCGGCGCATCCAGAGGCCGTGCAGGGCAGTCTTGCCCGACGAGCCGGACGCGTTCCGGCAGTGAAGCGCGCGAGGCACGACGGCAAAGCCGCAGCGCAGGCCGGTAAAGCCCGCTATTTTGGAATAGCTGCGGAATTCCACGGCGACTTCCCGCGCACCTTCAATCTCATATATACTGTGCGGGATACCGGCTTCACTGATAAAGGACTCATAGGCGGCGTCGAAAAAAATCACGCTCTCCTGCTCCCGCGCGTAGTCCACCCATTGTTTGAGTTCCGTGCGCGTCAGCACTCCGCCCGTGGGATTGTTGGGGTAGCAAAGGTAAATGATGTCCGGCCTCTCGCGCGGAAGTTCCGGAATAAAGCCTTTGTCCGCGGTACAGGGCAGATAGATGAGCCCGGCAAAGCGCCCGTCGGCATCCGGCGCTCCGGCCCGGCCGGCCATCACGTTGGAGTCGGCGTAGACGGGATATACGGGATCGGTGAGGGCAATACGGGCGTCGGCGTCGAAGAGTTCCTGAAAATTGCCGATGTCGCTTTTGGCGCCGTCGCTTATGAAAATTTCGTCCGCATCAATACCGAGTCCGGCGAAGGCGTCGGCGACAACGGCCTCGCGCAGGAAGGCGTAGCCCTGCTCCGGCCCGTAGCCGCGAAAGCCTGCCGCGCCGGCCTGTTCGTCCACGGCCTTGTGCAGGGCGCGGAGCACACTCGGGGGCAGGGGAGAGGTCACATCGCCTATGCCCAGGCGTATGAGTTTACGGGAAGGGTTGTCGAAGGCATGGGCGTTCACGCGGCGGGCTATTTCCGAAAAAAGGTAATTGCCGGGCAGATTCAGATAACAGGCATTGATGACGCTCATCTGCAGTTCCTTGTCGCGCCGGACGTCGTCCGGGGCGGAGGGTCAGCGGGATTGCTGCCTCCCGCTTGCGTGGGGTCGAGTATCTGCCTTTTAAGCAGAGAGTCGCAAGTTCGAGACACTGCCTCCCGCTTAGGGGCTGGGCCGCGCATGGTTCAGGCAAGGTACTCTTTACCACAATGCCTGCCGGCGTCAATATCGCGGACGGTCGATACCGAAAAAACGCCGGGCGTTGTCGCCGCAGGCCGTCCACAAATCGGCCGGCGGCATGTTTCTGGCCTCGGCCAACGCCGCAAGGACATAGGCCGTCCAGGCCGGTTCGTTGCGTCTGCCGCGCAGGGGGACGGGGGCGAGGTAGGGGCAGTCGGTTTCGGTCATCAGGCGGTCAAGGGGAATTTCCGCCGCGGCCGCGCGCAGATCTCTGTTGGCCGGGTAAGTCAGCGGACCGGGCAGCGATATGTACCGGCCTTCGGTCAGTACGCGCCGCGCCGCGTGCGTATCGCCTCCGAAACAGTGCCAGAGCAGAGGATACCCGGCAAACCCTTCAGCGTCCAGAAGGGCAAGAGTATCCTCTTCGGCGTCCCGGCAATGGATGACCACCGGCAGGTCCAGTTCGCGGGCCAGCCGCAACTGCTTGGCGAACACCTCTTTCTGGACGCGGCGGGGGCAGGTGTCGCGGTAATAGTCCAGCCCTATCTCGCCGACGGCCCGGATGCGCGTGTCGCTTTTCACCGCGGCCCGGATGCCGCTTTCTGCCGCGGCATCGTAGGTGGCGGCTTCATTGGGATGGATGCCCAGAGTAAAATAGATGTCAGGGTAGGCTGCGAAGATTGCCCGCCCCTGCTCCCAGGCGTCGGGCCCCAGAAATACCTGGACTATCTGGGCCACGCCGGCTGCGGAGGCCCTGGCGACGACCTGCTCCAGATCCTCGTGGAAGCGGTTGTCGTCCAGGTGGGCGTGGGCATCTACGCCGGTACGGGGCAAGGCCGGGGGCGGGAAAAATTCCTGCGCTTTCTTCGCGCTCATGCCCGTGTCCGTCGTTCGTATGTCGCGCCTTTCAGCGCGCGGTAAAACGTCTCTGTTTTCTTCGCGCTCATGCGAGATGCTGCCTGTATTTGAAGGATTGACGCAGAGTATCCCGGTCGACGAATCTGACCTCCTGAGCCAGATTGATGCCTTGGGCCAGACGGGAAACGCGCATGTCCGGGCGTCGCCTGCGCAGGCGGGCGCACAAAAGAGATTCCGCCTGTTCGGCCTCTACAGTTGCCCCGAGAGCCAGCACCACTTCCTTTATTTCTTCGCCGGCGACGCGCTCGTCCAGACGGCGCAGATCGGTGCCGTCGTCGCCGATCCCGGTTCCGGTCGCGGCAGGCAGGCTGCCGAGTATGAAGTAGAGGCCGGAATAAAAGCCGCTGTTCTCAATAGTCAGCATACTGTCCCAGTCGGCCGTCACGCAAAGCATATCGCGGCTGCGCGCCGGGTCGGTGCAGAGGGCGCAGGGAGTGACGTCGGTCAGCGCGCCGCACAGCGGGCAAAGGTGCAGTCTGTCGCGCAGATCGTAAACGGCCGCGCCGAGACGGCGTGTTTCTCCCTCCGGCCAACGCAGCAGGGTCATGGCCGCGCGCAGGGCGGATTTCGGTCCGAGGCCGGGCAGACGGGCAAGTTGGTCCACTACGGCGGACAAGGCATCGGGCAGCTTGCGCGTCATCCTCGTGCCGTTCCAGTGTCTCTGCCTGCAGGCAACGCCGCCGGGCAGGCGTTTCTTCCTTCAGACAACGTCGCCGGGCAGGTGAGGAGGGTATGCGTGTCCCGGCCGCACGTTCCGGTATTCCCGCTTGCGGGAAACTTTACGGGAGAAGGTGCTTTCCGCTGCCGTACTGTCCGCATCGGTCAATGCCGTCCGTGGTCCACATAGCGCGCGTCGCCGAAATGCGCGAGGACTTCCTGCACCATGGGATGTTTCATGACCGCGTTTTTGTCGCCTTTATCGCCCTTGTTTCCCGCGTCCCCCCGGTTTTTTTTTTTCGCCGATCCCGACGGGCGCGTTTCCCGCGCGGGGCGGCGCTCTCCGGGTCCTGCGGGCGGCGTAAGGAGGAAGGGCATAGGCTGCGGCCGTTCGTCCGTATGTGGTCCCTGCGGGACAACCGCGGTTTGCGGGGCGGCTTCGGTCTGCGCCGGGAAAGCGGGAGGGGAAGAATATGCCGGAGCAGGCGCGGCAGTCGCCTCGGAAAAGTCAAAAGCGTGCGTCGATGCGTCCGAAACAGCTGCATCCGACCCGGAAAGGCCGTGCTCCGATGCGGTCGGAACTGCCTGCATTTCCGATACGCCGGGTTCACGCACGGAGGACGAAGCAAGCGCGGCCGGCGCGGGAGCGATGGGAACAGGCGCTGGAGGGGATACGGCGGCTTGAATTTCCGGTACTCCGGGTTCACGCGCGGAGGATGATGCAGGCGCGGCCGGCGAAGGAGCAACGGGAGCAGGCGCAGAGGACAGGGCGGGCCGGGGAAGCGCGGCGACAGTTGCCGGAATGCCCTTGCGCCCCAAGGCGGAAAGGCTTTCAAGGGACAGCAGGCGCGGCAGCATGGCCAGATTGAAGAGCAACAGTTCCAGAGCAGGGGCCGGTTCCATGCCGGAAAGTACCCTGCGCTGCCCTTCAAGAGTCATTTGCCAACATGCGTGGAGATGCGGCAGGGAAAAATCGTTGCAGGCCGCAAGGTATGCGCGGGCCTCGTCGCCGGGCAGATCCACGGCAGCAAGGGCGGCCTCGCCGCCCTGACGCAGAATGAAGAGATTGCGCCACAGTGCGGTCAGTTCGCGTAAAAAAAAGCCCACGTCCAAGCCTTGATCCAGCATGTCCCGCAACAGCGAGCTGAGCGTGATGCAGTCGCCGTCCCGGAAAGCGGCGAGCATGGCGCCGAAGGCTTCCTGTCCTGCCAGACCGAGTACCTGCCGTGTCGACGCTTCCGTAAGCCGTTCTTCGCCCAGGGCCAGCACTTGCCCGAGCAGGGACATGGCATCGCGCACGCTGCCGGCGCCGCGCCGGGCGAGCAGGCGCGCCGCGCCTTCTTCGTAGTCCACGCCCTCGCGTTGCAGGATGCCGCAGATGTGGGCAGTCAGCCGGCTTTCCGGCAGGCGTTTGAAAACATAGTGTTGGCAACGGCTGACGATGGTGGCGGGGAACTTGTGGGCCTCGGTCGTGGCGAGGATGAAAGTGACGCGAGGGGGCGGCTCTTCCAGCGTCTTGAGCAGGGCGTTGAAGGCTTCGCGCGAAAGCATGTGCGCTTCGTCGATGATGAAAATTTTGTAGCGGCCTTCCATGGGTGCGTAGCCGACTACTTCGCGCAGTTTGCGCACGTCGTCGATGCCCCGGTTGGAGGCGCCGTCGATTTCCACGACATCGACGGACGACCCGGCGGTCACGGCGCGGCACACTTCGCATGCGTCGCAGGGTTCGGCGGCGGGCGCGTTTCGGCAGTTCAGCGCCTTGGCGAAGATGCGGGCCAGTGTTGTTTTGCCCACGCCTCGAGTGCCGCTGAACAGATAGGCGGGTGCGACCTTGTCCTCAAGCGCGGCTCTGGACAGTATAGTGGTGACGGTTTCCTGGCCGGCCACCTCGGAGAACAGGCGGGGGCGATATCTGGCCGTCAGCGCCGCGCGGCTCATACGCGAACCCTTTTACCGGGCCGCGTGCGCCGGCCGTGTCGTCGGCTTTGCGCAGCAGGGTCGCACCCGGGCTTTGCCTTCGGCGAACCGGGCATCGTTGCGGGGAATACGGCTGCCCGCGCGTGTGCGATGTACTTTACCATGCGGAAAACGATACCGGTTTACACCCCGCTTGGCAAGGGAGGCCGGCTGAAGGGCCGACCGCCCTCTTGACCCGCTGAAGCGTCGCTGCGGATCGGTCGATTCGCGGGCCGGCTGTATCGGTCAAGATAATGTGCCCGCGCCGGGAGACCGGCTGAAGCTGTCGACATCAATCGGATTCGGGCTTGCGCAATATTGAAGAATCGGGTATCTTGTAAAAAAAGGTTTTTGTGCCGTGAAATCGTTGCCCTGCAATGATTTCACGAGGGAAGGACATGCGTAGGCCGATATTTTTTTGAGCCGAAAAGGAGGTTTGACGGTTTCAATCGGGCGTTGGAAGTTTTTTTAAGATTTTTTTCAATTTCAAGGAGTTGGTTATGAGCGAAAAAGTAGGGCGTCGTTCTTTTCTTAAGGGTGCAGCCGTCGGCACCGCAGTTGTGGCCTCTTCACTTGCGATGGATCTCGGCATTGCGCGGGAGGCCGAGGCGGCCGCCAAGACCCGCGCGCTTCCGACAACCTGGGATGAAACATTTGACGTTGTCGTCATCGGTTCCGGCTTTGCCGGCTTCGCCGCCGGAGCTGAAGCCGCAAAAGCCGGGGCGAAGACGATTATCCTGGAAAAAATGCCGACATACGGCGGCAACTCCATCATCGACGGCGGTCTGTATGCGGCGTGGGATTCAGAACTGCATCTCCGGCAAAAGCTCGGCTACGGCGACGACAGCGCCGCGCTCCATACGAAGGATACCATACTGGGCGGCGATGAATTCCCCATTCCGGAACTTGCGAAAATCTTGGCCGAGGGCGCTCCCGATGCCCTGAATTGGATGATCAACGAGGGCGGCTGCAAACTGAAGTCCGTTCTGGCCAAAGCCGGCGGACATTCGGCGTACCGCACGCACATTTGCGAGGAATACAACGGCCGCGGCTATGTGGAACCCTTGCACAGAATTGCTCTGAAATACGGATGCCCCGAACCTCGCCTCCAAAGTGAAGTGACATGGATATGGCGCTCCGTTGAAGGCGGCCCCGTTTTGGGCGTCGAGGTAAAAAGCGGCGGTGCCGGCCGCAGCGGCGGCAAGGTTTCCAACATCAAGGTGAACCGGGCGCTGGTGCTGGCCGCCGGCGGATTTTCCCGCGATTTGAAGATGCGTACGGACCATTATCCGTACCTGAAGGAAAGTTTCCTTTCGACAAACCATAAGGGCGCAACAGGTGAAATAATCCGCTTCTCCCAAAATATCGGCGCGGATACCCTGCAGATGAACTTCATCCAGTTGTATCCCTATGCGGAACCGGAAAGCGGCGTACTGGATGAAGCGGGACTCTATCCCTTCAACGGCCCCGGAGCGGGCGTCGTCTATGTCACGAAAAACGGAAAGCGCTTCGTCAGCGAACAGGAGCGCCGTGATGTCGTTTCTTTTGCCCAGCTCAAACTCGGCGATGCGAACAAACCCACCTATTCCATCTTCAACCTTGAAATGCTTCAGAAAATCGGCGCAGAGCAGAAAAATCTGGACGCTTTCGTCGCGAAGAAAAGGATAGCGGTGGCCGATACCGTCGGCGGCGTGGCCGATCAGTTGAAAATAAACAGGGCGGCTCTGGAGGAGACCATTAAAAAACATAACGAATACCTCAAGAGCGGGAAGGATCCGGAATTCAACAAGCCCATTACGCCCCAGATGGTAAGCATGGAAAAAGGGCCGTATTACGGTGTACCCCAATGGCCGGCCGTACACCACACCATGGGCGGACTGAGGATCAATCCTAAAGCCCAGGTCATTGACGTCTTCGGCGAAGTAATTCCCAAACTGTATGCAGCCGGCGAAGTCTGCGGCGGCGTGCACGGGTCGAACCGACTCGGCTCCAACGCCATACCCGACGCGACTGTTTTCGGCCGTGTCGCCGGGAGAAACGCGGCGGCTGAAAAAGCATAACCTTTGAACCGGGAGACGGACGGCGGAAAAATTCCGTCGTCCGTTTCGCCGAACGTCGTCGTCATTTTTGTCCCCATAGCTGTTTTGAGCCGCACCCGGCAGCAGAGGTCAAGGCATGAAATATACCTTCCTGCTTTTCTTTTTGGCGGTCGCCGCATATCCGGCCGTCGGCTTTGCCACGGAGCAGGAGCCGCCGGGTAAATGTTCGACAGACTGCCATCGCGATATACAGGCCGTTTTGCCTGAGAACCACATGATTGTGGAAGGTGAAAACAACATTTCCTCCTGTATGCAATGCCATCTCCCCGCATCGGAGACGCTGAGAGATACGCATGTCTTTTCCGCAAAAGTTCATAAAAAGCATTTTTCAGAAAAGAAACTTGAATGTACCTACTGCCATATAATCAAAGAAGGTCTTTCGTTCGCTCTGCCGGGCAGGGAATCCATCGGCATACCCGACGAACAGACAATGAAATTCCTGCCCGAGATAACCGCTGAATGGGCAAAATCGCCGTTTCTGGCCGCGGTGCATTCTGCAAAGGATATCGCCTGCTCTTCGTGCCACGGAAACAAGCTGCCGCTTCTCGACGACAAGCCGGCGAACAAGGTTTGTTTCGGCTGCCATGCCGACTACGAGGAGCTTGCCGCAAAGACGCCCGGTAAGGACCATCCCTCAAGAAACCCGCACGGCTCGCATCTCGGCCCGATCAACTGCACTGTCTGCCACAAGGCGCATGAAATTTCCGCCACGTATTGTCTCACTTGCCACACGTTCGACATGAATCCAATTCCGGCGGGGAAGCAATAACCCCGGCAAGGATGTAAAAGGGGAACGGGATATCCTCCATGAACCGAAGAAAATTCCTGTCGCTGACTTCGGCGGGCATCGTTGCCGCGACCTCGCCCGTCAACTGTCGCTCGGCTTCCGCCGCCGCCGAAGGGCATCCCGAGGCTGCGGGTGTTCTTCATGACTCCACGTTGTGTATCGGTTGCAGAAGCTGCGAGGCTGCCTGTCAGTCGGTCAATGCCGCGATTTTGCCGAAGCCGGAGAATTACAAGATTCCGGAAAAGCCTTTCTATGACCGAAGTGTGCTTGCGACAAAACGCCGGACCGATTTTCAGCGATTTACCGTAGTCAACAGATATGACATTGAAGACCGCCGTCCTGTTCACAGGAAGTTTCAGTGCAACCACTGCATAGAGCCGGCCTGCGCTTCCGCCTGTTTCGTCAAGGCGCTGTACAAGACTCCGGAGGGGCCTGTTCTGTACCGGCCGGAACTCTGCGTCGGATGCCGCTACTGCATGGTTGCCTGTCCTTTCTTTGTGCCGACCTACGATTACAACAATGCCCGGAACCCCTTGATCTACAAGTGCACCATGTGTGTCCCCCGCCTCGCTTCCGGAGAACTCCCCGGCTGTGTTTCACGATGCCCGGAAAAGGCGTTGATTTTCGGAAAGCGCTCGGAACTGTTGAAAATCGCCAAAGAGCGCATCGCGGAGTCACCGGAAAAATATGTGAATCACATCTACGGCGAGCATGAGGCGGGCGGAACCTGTTGGCTTTATCTGTCACCGGTGCCGCATACATTGCTTGATCAGCCGGAAGTGGGCAATGAGCCTGCCTCAAGGCTGACATCGGGTATTCTTGAATCCGCCGGCATGACTGCGGGTATATTGTCCGTTCTTCTGGGCGCGGTCTGTTTCCTGGGCAGACGGCACAAGAACGGCGCGGCTGAAATTGACGGCGCGCGCGCTTCCGGCGGAGGCGCGCATACAGAGGTTTTCGAAGGCGACAAGGAGGACGGGCAATGACTTCCGGGCATACAGACGGTCAAGGCCTGAAAGGGCGTGTGAAAAGGAACGGTTTGATTTTTATCATTCTCTTTGTAGGGCTCGGCTTGACCCTGCTGCGTTTCACAGGCGGCATCGGCGCCGTCACCAATCTCAGTGACCGGAATCCTTGGGGATTCTGGATGGCCTTTGACCTCCTTTGCGGAATAGCCGTTTCCGCGGGCGGGTTTGCGGTCGCCTCCGCCTACTATATTTTCGGGTTCAAGCGATTCCACGTGTATGTGCGGGCCGCACTGACGACGGCGTTTCTCGGCTATTTTTTTGAAGTGATCGCTCTTTTGTATGAGGTAGGGCAACCCTGGAGGCTCGTGTACCCCTTCTTCCTGTCGCAGGGTACGACCTCGGTACTCTTTCTGGTCGGGCTCTGCGTGGCTCTGTATCTGGCGGTCTTGTTCGGCGAATTGTTGCCGGCGCTTTTTGAACGGCTCGGCCGGAAAAAGGCGCGGGCAACAGCCGTGCGCCTGGCGGCGCCTCTCGCCGTAATCGGCGCCGTAATCGCCGTTATACATCAAAGCTCTCTGGGGTCCCTGTATCTCATTGTTCCTTCCAAGATGCACCCGCTGTGGTATTCCAGGTTCATGCCGCTGTTTTTCCTCCTGTCCAGTCTGTTCGCGGGGTTGAGCATGGTCGTTGTGGAAGGGGGGCTGGCGCACAAGTTCATGCGCGGCTGCGCGGACGACCGCCATGTGCGGGACGCCGACAGAGCGGTTCCGGCATGCGGCAAAGGAGCTTGCCTTTTCATGTTCGGCTATTTTATCGTCAAGTGCATGGAATTGGTCGCGAGCGACAACGTGGGGCATCTTTATACCGGCTACGGGGCCTGGTTTCTGCTGGAGCTTGCAGGGGGGGTCGCCCTGCCGGCCTTTATGTATTTTGCGGGCGTCCGAAAGGGACGGACGAACCTGATACAGGGAGCCGCGATAATCACTGTGCTCGGGGTGATACTCAACCGTTTCAATGTGAGTCTGGTCGCTTTCAACTATAATCTGCCCGCCGCCGAGCGCTATTTTCCAAGCTGGATGGAAATCACCATTTCAGTTTTTCTTGTCACGCTGCTGGTCATCGCTTATCGCAGCATCTGCTCGCAGATGCCGATATTGAGGACGCACGAGAACTACGAGAAAGAAATCCAATGAGGGAATGAAAAGAAGCGTAACGGAGTTGGAGGATAAATTTCGCTCCCCCTGAAAATTCCACAATTCTGCAAGAATACTATGGAGTTATTTTAACAGCGCCGGGATAGTTGCGGGCGCCCTTCTTTACGGCGCGCCGGAAACAAGGTAAAGGCAAAGAGGGTACGGTAATTCAGGAGAGCCTATGAGCATGTTGCATTTACAGCCTGAAGGGGGAGCTTTCAGACTATAGAGGAAATCCCATGGATACGGCAGACCGTCGGACGGGTGCCTCAGCGGTTTCTCAAGGCGCTGAAGCCGAAATCGTGCGCGCTCGCATCAGCACGAAAATAGAGGCTTACCGCAACTACGCCTTCACGGACCGGCAGGCCCGTGCAATGAACATCTTTTTTGATCTGGCCCAAGAATTTGAGGAAATCCGCCAAGTGCATATTTTGGCGGTGCTGGTCTTGGACATGCTGTTCGACTATAAGGCCGGGCTGTATATCAGGAATGAGGCCGGCCGGCTGACTCCCGTGGATACCGGCCTTGACGTCGGAGCCCCGGCAATCGGCGATGTGCGGGATACGCTTTGGCGGGCGGGCGGCTTCTGCTATGTGCCTGTACACGGCAAGGCGGCGGGACAAACGGCGCAGACCGGCGAGGATCTGCTGGGGCTGCTGGTTCTGCGGGAACAGACGGCTTTTCCCGAGCATACGCAGCTCTTTCTCCAAAAATACGCCAACCGGCTGGGCTACTGCCTGCACAACAAGCTCATGGCCGCAAACAACATCGGCCACCTGCGCTTTCTGCGCAAATTGTCCAAAGACATAGGGCACAACATCATCACTCCCAACATGCGTCTGAAACACCAGTTGAACCTCTTTAAAGCCAATCTCGGACGGCTTGACGAGCGCCTTGCGGTTCTTTCCGACGCGGGCGATGCCGCCGTGTTTCAGGACATCCTTGCGTTGCGTAAGGTCATGGATGAACAGTTCGCCGCCGTTACCGCCGGTTTCAACAACAGCGCCCTGTTTATGGAAAGCCTGATGCGACAGAGCCACTTTGATTTGGGGCATTTCGTACTGCGCATCGCCCGTCTGGATATGGGGAAAAGCATAGTCGCCCCGCAAGTTGAACGCTACCGCTATCTGTTTGAGGAACGCGGCGTGGAAATGGAGGGAGGCCGGGCCGTCCTGCCCGATGAACCCTGTTTCGTGGAGGCGGATTACGGCCTGATCAGCCAGGTGCTGGCCAACTTGCTTTCCAATGCCGCAAAATATGCGTCGCCCGCTCCCGGCAGCGACAGGCGTCGGGTACATTGCTCGCTGGTGAAAGACGGCTGCAACGCCAAGGTCATCGTGTTCAGTACCGGCCCGCATATTGCGCCCGAGGAAGCCGTGCGGCTGTTCGACGACGACTACCGTGCCTCAAACGCGGCGGAGAGCTACGGCACGGGGCACGGCTTGTTTTTCGTGCGGGACATCATGGAAAACCACAAAGGCACTGCAGGCTATGAACCCGCGCCGGGGGGCAATAATTTTTATTTCACGCTTCCCCTCGCCCCGCAAAGCGAACAAGACGCCTGACTCCCTTCGCGGAGGCAGCCGGGGACCGCGTTCCCTGCGGACATACTCAGCCGTTCCGGGCAGCGCGGAGTATGATATTGCGGCGCGGTGCCCTGTCGCGCTGTTCCCGTCCGCAATACCTTTGCGGCAAGGGTAATCCCGCATTGCGGTTATCGAAAATTCCAAAGGAGCAGAGCATGTACGCATTGGCCGTCAACGGCAGCCCTCGTAAAAAAGGCAACACGGAAATTTTGTTGAACGCCGTCCTCGCGCCTTTGGCGGACGCCGGTTGGGAAACGGAACAGATTCAGGTCGGCGGCAAGACCCTCAAAGGCTGTACGGCCTGCGGCAAATGTGCCGAAAGCAAGGACGGGCACTGTATCAACTCGGCCGACATGTTCAACTCGGTCATGGACAAGATGGTCCGCGCCGATGCGATAATTCTGGGTTCACCGACCTATTTCGCCGATGTCACTGCGGAAATGAAGGCCCTGATAGACCGCGCCGGATTCACTGCCATGGCCGGCGGGCGTCTGTTCGCGGGCAAGATCGGTGCGGCGGTAGTCGCGGTGCGCCGGGGCGCGGCGGTACACGTCTTCGATACCATGAATCACCTTTTTCTCATTTCACAGATGCTGATTCCGGGGTCAACCTACTGGAACATGGGGTACGGGCTGGAGAAGGGCGATGTGCTGCAGGACGCCGAGGCACTGGCGAACATGGCGCACCTCGGGAGGGCCATAGACTGGCTGGGCAGAGCGATCGCGCCGCATAAAGCGACGTATCCGGTGCAGGAATAGGAGTGGGCTGCCGCATTTTTCGTGAATAATATTGTCCGAGCGCGGGGCAATATTATCCGGTCATGCTTTCGTAGGCTTTGTTTCTATTCGTTCTGCGCTGCATTTCTCCATGATAATGCTTGCCGATTGTTTCCTTGTGCATCTTCACCCAGGCGGAAAGGCTCGTTTTGCCTGCAGGGGCGGCACCCGCGACATGGAGTGTGCCTGCTGTCAAGCCTTCTATTTCTTCCCGTGTCACAAACACGTCACCTACAAGTTTGCCTACGGCAAGACACGCCCAGTACCCGAGAAGCGGCGGGATGCCTATTATGGGTCGCGTCAGCCCCAAGGTATCGCGAATCATCGCCACAAGTTCCCTGTAGGAAAAATCCTCCGGCCCCAATGCGTCGACAATGCCGTCATCCGTTGCCTTACCTCGCTCAATCATCAGTTCCGCCAAGTCGTCCACATAAACGGGCCGGATATGATACCGTCCGTCTCCGAACACGGCAAACACGGGGAAACGGCGAAGCGCCCAGGCGATGTTGTTGATAAGGATGTCTTCGGGGCCGAACAGCACGGCCGGGCGAACGACGGCATACGACATGCCGGATTCCCGCAACAGGCGCTCAAGGGATCCCTTACCCCTGACGTACTCCAGAGGTGAGGATTCATCCGCATTGGTGATGCTCACATGCACGATTCGCCCCACGCCGGCTGCCTTCGCGGCATCGAACAAGGCTCTCGTGTTGCGCACGGCTTCACTGTGATTGAACGAACCCGCCCGGTTGAACCGCACCCAATAGGTGTTGTACAAGACATCCACTCCGGCAAGGCTTTTCGCCATAGCGTCCACATCGTCGAAGCGGAAAGGGTGCGCCGCGATCTTTCCTCTGAAGGGACTCGGTCTGTCCGGCGAGTTGGTCAGAGTAATGACTGTTTCTCCCGCATCAAGAAGCCGCTTTGTAATATAGCGGCCTGTAAAGCCGAATGCCCCTGTGACCGCATGTATCGCCATACTCCTTCCTCTTCGGCTGTTTTGCAGCACAGCAGGCAGCGGAGGGTGTTCCCTCCCCGCCAATCCTGCACCGGATCAAACGAAAGTTTCCCAAGTTGTCATGGTGTCCTGAGCGCATGCTCACGACAGAACCGTCCGGGCCGGTAAAGGGGCCACCTGCATGTATCCGTCTGCCGGGAGGTTGTTCACGGGACACGTTGCACGGCTTCGAGGATTTCTTCGGGACTTATGGAAGTCAGGCAGCGTCCTCCGTAGGGGCAGGAGTTTTCGCCGTGCAGGGAGCAGGGGCGGCAGGACAGGTCTTTTTCGAGGACGATGTCGCGTTCTCCGGCCGGATAAAAGCCCCATTCGCGGGAAGTCGGCCCGAACATGGCGATGACCGGCGTGCCGACGGCCGATGCCAGATGCATGGGGCCGGAGTCGGAGCAGATCAGGGCGCGGCACAGGGACAGCAGGGCGCAAAGTTCCCGCAGGGAGCTTGCGTTGCTTAAGTCACCGGTGCGGCCTGTGAAGACGGAGTCGCCTTTGCCCAGGATCAGCAGGGGGATGCCCCGGCGGTCCAGAAGAGAGGCGAATTCGAGCATGTTCCGCGTCGGCAGTGCTTTCAGTTTGTGCGTCGCGTACGGGTGCAAGGCCAGAGGGCGGGCTCCGGGGGAGAAGAGGGCATCAATGCGTGCGCGCGCACTTTGCAGTTCGTTTTCGGAAAGTTTGACTACGGGCAGGAGCTGGGCGGCGGGAGGGTAGGTGCCGTCAAGGGCGGCATAGTAGCGTTGGGTGACAGAGGCGGCGCACAGGTCCTGCCGGAACAGCCTGCCGCCCGACGCGAGAAAGAGCCGGCGTTTCAAGCCCGCCTTGCGGCAGCGCAAGGTCGGGCTGCGTACGAGCAACGACAGAAGCCGGGAGCGTGGGGTATCGTGCAGATCCAAAAGAGGCAGTGTGCCGTGGCGGGAGGCAAAGCTGCAGCAGAAGCGGAAAAAATTGACGGGAGTGAGATCCCGGTCTTCCAGCGCGATGATTTTCTTTATGAACGGCAAGCTCTGGAGGACAGGAGCAAAGTCTCTTTTGACGATATAAATGAAGGACATGTTCCGTTCTGCGGCGATGCGTTGCAGAACGCCGGTACTCAGGACGACATCGCCGAGCCGGCCGAGACGGAAGACCGCGCAGATGCTGTTGTTTGGCAGGTCGGAGTGCATTCGGCGTCAAAGGTTCGGCATTGCCTTAACAGTATTTTTGTGTAAGAAGAATTCTGCCCGATTCGGGTGAGGAGTTCAAGGACTTTCCCCTGAACATATGTTGTGGAACCGTGCCCGCCGCGTTGCGTCGGGCAACGCGTGGAGGCGCCTTGCGAGGAGCGGAGAGGTAGCGAAGTTGGCCGTAACGCGCTCGACTCGAAATCGAGTTATCGGTTAGTCCCGGTACGTGGGTTCGAATCCCACCCTCTCCGCCAAAGCAAAGAATAACAAGGGATTACAGGTTTAGGAAAAAATCTGTAACCCTTTTTTTATTGCTGGATTGTTCATATCGAATATTTAGCCAAATACTTGTTGATACTTTTTTCAACCTGCTCATGCAAAGTTATTTCTTCATTGGAATGTAAGAAAGCATCTGAATACTTTAATTCTCTGACTTCTCTGACTACGCATATATCTTGTGAGCGTGGGTTTTTTTATTTTGTTTATATGAAGCGCGCAAAAAATGTACAGTTTGTTGTTCATGTTCAATTAGATCATCGTAACATCTTATTACATGACTGAATATAAAACGAAAATGAAGTTCACGAACTGACTTCGTTTTGTATTTTTTAGGTGACTGTGGATGAAAATCGATGAGCGATGCAAAAATATAAGGTAATTGAAACTCTTTAATTTGTGAATAATGCCAAATATGTAATTTTTTTGCTGCATTAAGGATTTCTTCAAATTCTTGAATTAAAATAAATGGAATTAGTTCTTTAAGTTTTTTGTAATAACGCTTCAAGTTGTTTTTGAAAATCTCCAATATTTCTGCCGCGTGTTTAGCGTCTGGATTCTTGGGAGGTGAGTTTTTATACTGTGGCCCTTTATCTTCTTTAGATGGACAAAAGTAATCTCCAAAGTGAGCAAAATGATGCACTATACCTTTTTGGCGGACGAGCGTCATTTTGTCCCCGCATAAAAAGGGGCACAATGCTCTATTGGCGTATTCACGTTGTTCTTCGCCATACTCTAATATGTACTCATCTACGGATATAGATTTTTTGCTTACTGGATGAAGAGCCACAAGCATAATTGCCCCCTCTCGGCATTCAATTCAGTGCATTTCAGGCAAGGCGCAGGCATGATGTTCCCGCACGGGTAGCCTAAAAGATTGAAAGGTACATGACAACCATGCGAGGATTACCGGAAATCCGCCACACAACGCTTGAACGCCCATAGGCGCACGTTTCTCAGTTTGCCGTGTCCCTTCCCAGATCGCCCGGCAGAAGGCATTGAAACGCACCATAGACGCAACGGGGCGCGTACATGCGGTAGGGATGCCGGTCATCCCACATGGCTATGGACTGCCAAAGACGCTGTGCAGTCGATTGAAAATCGGGTTAGCCATTTTTAACCTCTGTGGGTTCGATTCCGGAGATGGGATTCATATAATCCGATCCTTCGGGCACGGACAGGACAGTGGTGGAAAAACGGCAAACTTGGTTGACTGTCTACCTTGAGAAAAATGGGCTTTCGGCATTTCAGCTGCGGCGGCAGCGTCCAGAATCATGGGGTTGATTGCGAGAAGGCTTTCAGTAAAAACGTCGACCCGGGACGATACCTGAAGAGTGGCATTCGTTTTTTCGGCACGGGTGCAGGCTGTCGGCATATTCAATTTTCACATAAGGTTATGCAGGATTTTTAGTTCTGATACAGGGAATCCTGATTTATGAATATAAGCGCATTTTAATTCGTTTTGCACAGCCACCGGTGGAGCTGGTTTCAATGAGAGCGGAAACTTCGCAACTTGTCGCGGCTGACCATATTTTTCTCC
>JAITDR010000054.1 GCA_031282465.1 Desulfovibrio sp. | reverse complement strand
TGCCGATTTCTTCCGCTTTAATCTGCATGACCCTACTCACCCTTCTTGATGGTGTCTTTGAGGATGGACAGTTGCGCGCGCAGGCTCGCGTCCATGACCATATCTCCGATCTTCAGCACGACGCCGCCGAGTATGGAAGGATCCACGCGGAACGCGAGGGCCGGTTTCAGGCCGCTTTTCTCGGCGAGCGTTGCCGTCACTTCCGCTTTTTTGGCCTCGTCAAGCTCTGTTGCCGTGTAGATTTCACCGCGTGCCACGCCTTTTTCCGCATCAAGAAGCGCGTTGAAGGCGGTCGTTGCGGCAGGCAGTTCGGGCAAGCGTTTATTGTCGGCCATAAGGCGGCATAAATTCAGGACTGCGCCGGATATTTTCAGTCTGCCCGCAAGAGTGTCGATGACCGATGTTTTTTCCGCTGCGCTGATGACCGGGTTTCCCATCAGGCTGCGCAGCTCGGGCGATTCGTTCAGGGCGGCGCTCAACATCCCCAGCGCCGCAGAGTACCCTTCCAGTTCGGGCAGGCCTTTTTCCCTGCCCAAGGAATACAACGCCCGCGCATATCTGCGGGCGGCGATGCTGCTTCTCAATGGAATACCGCCTTTGCCGGGTGGTTGTCGACGAGTTCGCTGAGAGTACGCGCGTCCGGCCGTTCCGCAAGTTTTGTTTCCGCCTCGGCGACATGTGTCTCGGCAGGTTCCGCGTTGCTTCTCAATGGAATACCACCTTCGCCAAATACTTGTCGACGAGTTCGGCGTGATCGCGCGCGGTCAGCCGTTCCGCAAGCATTTTCTCCGCCTCGGTGACGATTGCTTCAGCCAGTTCCGCGCGCACGGCTTCTACAGCGGCCTTGATTTCGTTTTCAGCCGTCGTTTGGGCCCCGGCCGCGATGCGTTTCGCTTCCTCTTCCGCGCCTGCGATGATTGCGGCCCGCAGAGTTTCGCCCTGCGCCCTGTATTCGGCCGTCAGCGCGAGACGCTCCTGCTCCAGGCCGGCAATGCGCTTCTCCACTTCCTCCAGCTTTCGGGCCGCTTCGGCCTTGGCGGCTTCAAGGGCGGCCAGTTCCGCCGCTATGCCTTCACTGCGGCCTTTGAAAAAAGCGGCGATTTTTTTGCCGAAAAAATGGCGGATTACCGCAATGAACAGGATGAGGTTGGCAACCCGCCAGGCCGTATTGGCCCAGTCCCCGTGCGCTTCTCCGCCCGCCGCATCGGCCAGGGCCGGCAGGGCGGAGGCGAGCAGCATACACAAGGCGGTACACCATAGTTTCACAGCATGCATGGAACCCCCGGGATAGTGTCGCGGAGCACAAAAAACGTCAGTCGAGAATGTTACGCACGACCAGAGCGGCGTATCCGTCCGCGCCGGCCAGGAGGGTATCCGCGGCGGCCTTGCATTCCGAAGCGCATACCCGGCGCGACGACGACAGGAATGCTGCGGCGTCGTCGTTGGCCTTGCTTATCGTTTCCCGCTGCTGCGCCCCGCTCTCGGCCTTGATCGCGTCGCGGGTCCGGACGGCCGCAGCGCGAGCCTCGGCCAGCGCCGTCTCGTAACCGAGCAGCTTGTCGGCGGCGCGGCCGACAAACGCTTCCGTTTCGCTCACAAGCTGTTCCGTCAATGCTTTGCGCTCGGCCAGTTGCCGACGTACGGGTTTGATAAGCAGGAAATTGAGGACCACAACGGCGATGAGAAAATTCAGCAGTTGGATAAAGAGGCTTTGATCAAGGCTGATCATGTTGTCCATAACGCGCCTGCCTCCTGCGTCGTCGTGCGGTTCTTCGGGGGAATCAACCGAGTTCAGGGGCAACCTATCCCCGGCATGCGGTTTTGTAAAGCGAATTTTCTTTTTTGCCGCCGCATGCCGGCGGATAAGGCCGTTTTCCCCACCCTAATGCAGTTGTCCCATAACCCGGTTCAACTCCTGCGCCATCTGCGACAGTTCCTGTACGGCCGCGCTCGACTGCACCGTGCCGTCCGCGGTTTCGTTGACGATGCGGTTGATTTCCTCAACGGCCCGGTTGATTTCTTCCGAGCTTGCGCTCTGCTGTTCGGCCGCCGTGGCTATGGAAGCCACTACCACGGAGTTCGCGGCGGCCAGTTCAACTATTTCCCTCAAGGCCGACCCCGAGGAATCTGCCAGTTGCGTCGCCTTGCCGACGTGTTCCACGGCGGCTTTCACCTCGTCGATATTGGTCTTGGCCGACTGCTGCACGGCCCTGATGCTGTTGCCGACTTCCTGCGTGGCCGACATGGTTTTTTCCGCCAGTTTGCGTACTTCGTCGGCCACCACCGCGAAACCGCGCCCGGCTTCGCCCGCCCTGGCCGCTTCAATGGCCGCGTTTAACGCCAAAAGGTTGGTCTGGTCGGCAATATCGGAGATGACGTTCATCACGCCGCCGATGCTTTCGGCCTGTGAGCCGAGCCCTTCCATGTTGTTTTGCAGGGTCGCGGCCACGGAGTTCACATGGTTGATGGATTCCACAACCCGGTTGACCAGTTCGGCGCCGCTTTCGGCCCTGTCGCGGGTCAGTCCGCTCTGTTCCGAGGCTTGGCCTGCGTTGCGCGCCACTTCCAGCACCGTGGAGTTCATCTGGCTCATGGCGCTTGCCGTGGATTCGACGCGCGAGCGTTGTATTTCGGCACCGCGCGACACCTGCTCGACCTGGGCCGAGAGTTCTTCCGAAGCCGCGGCCACGCGGACCGAAATGTTTGCCGCCTGACCGGCGACTTCCATGATGGCGCGTTCCGTATTTTTGATTGCCGTCAGGTCGGTCACGAGCTGCAGCACCGCAGTGAGCTTGCCGTGCTCATCCAGTACGGGCAGGGCGGTGTAGGAGATATCCATTTCCTTGCCGCGCGGCCGGCAGCGGGTTTCCGCCGTAGCCGGCCTGAGGGTCTGTATGGCTTGTTTCAGCGCATCGTCCGGCGTATCGGTGTCTTCCCGCTGAAAAAGCTGTCCGCATGTTTTTCCGACGCCGTCCGCGCCCGCGATTTCTTGTGCCCGCCGGTTCAGGTATTCCACTCTGGTATCTTCGGCCAGCGTGATCACAGGGGTCGGAATGTGGTCTATGATGCCGCGCAGAGTGTCTATGATGTTGTTGGTGCCGTTGATCAGGGTTGCAAAGCTGCCGCTGAAGCGCGAGGCATCGACTTTGCTCCCCAGGCGTCCGTACCGAATATCGCGGGCCAGCTTGCCGTAGGTGTCCAGAATGTCGTTCAGCACGGCGGGTATGGCGCGCACGGCATCGACGGTGCTGCCGATTTCGCCTTTTTCCGTAATGCTCACCTGATGCGTAAAGTCGCCGCCGGCTACGGCTTTTGCAAACCCGGCCAGATTGTTGAGCACGCGCACCAGCCCCAAGATGATGAAAGCGGCCGCAAGCGTACCCGCGAGTATGCCGGCGATGCCGACCGCCAGCACGGTCGTGCGGGTGTTTTCGTTCCCCTCCCGTATATGCTCGGCTTCCTCTCGCGCTTCCTTGTTTATCCTGGCGCTGAACTCCTCTATGGCGTCTTCGACCATCTTGCTGATATTGCGCATCGCGCCGTCGGCGCGTTCCAAAGCGGCCGCCTTCTCCGTCACGGTGCCGACAGCCGCCCGCAAGGTGTTGTACGCGGAAAGCAGTTCGGCGGATAATTGCCTGACTTCGCTCCTGTGCAGTACGCCGACAAGGCCGTCCAGGTTTCCTTTCATGTCTCCGAGGCGTTTCATGAGTTCCTCGGCATAGCGCGCATCCAGGCTCTCCTTGAAATTGTTGAGGGAAGACAGTACAAGGGTCGTATTTTCCCAAAGCAGGATGATGTGCCGGGACAAGACAAAATTGTTCGTCTGCGCGGCTTCCTGCTCTGCCGCCTTCAGGGCGGCGGACAGAGAAGCATAGGCCGTCCGCACCTCTTCGTCATAAATCCTGTGTATGGCCAGAGTGTTCTCCTGTATGGACTTCAACAGTGCATCGACAGGTTCTGCACGTTGCGTGATATCGCTGAAGAAGCGTTTTCTGGCTTCGATATCCGTGATTTCACTTCCCTCTACGGCCAATTTTTTGATTTTATTCAGATTTTTTACGGAGTCCTCTATACGGGCCGGGTCGTAGCTCCGCATAAATCTGTTGTATTCCAACAGAACATCCGACATGGCCGTGCTCATGTCGCTGGTCAGCACATTCAGCCGGGCCTGCCTGCGGTATGTTGAAAACGCTTCCATAGCAATATCCAGTTTCTGAAAGCTGAAGGTGGACATTCCGCAAAGCAGCAAGACCATAAAACCGAATCCCGCGATAATTTTGCGTTTTGTTGTCATTGTTTCCTCCTTGTTCTGCGTTTTTTCCTGATAGGACAAAATGTTGAAGCAGGGTTAGGCGGGTAATCAGGCGCAAAACATGCCCCTCAGGCAGCAGCATAACTTGCGTCTGTCCGCTGTTTCTGCATGATTTCATGCGTCGCTGCTGAAGCACGCGACTATTCTTCCATGATTTCATATGTAGATGAAAGCGTGCAAAGCGTCAAGCATTTTTTCAACAATTCTGATTATGGCTTTTTTCACGTGCCGAAGTAGTTTTTTAGACATTTTGCTCAACGATAAATCAGATGTTCAGCTCAACATACTGCCTTGAGATGGGGCGCTCGACGCTCTCATGAGAATTTTCGACATTTTTTCTACACATATTTTTACAGACGTATTGTTTGCAGGCGATGTTCGCCGGACAGTGCCCGATCCGGCCGGCGCGCCCCCGTTTCCGGCGCAAACATCGCTTTTTCGCGACGTACCGCGACAGGTTGCCGTCGATGCGGCCTTTCCCCGCGCAGGGGCCGCTGTTTCCGCGCGGCAAACGTCCTGTGCATTTCCGCCTTGCCGTTGCCCGTTCTTTGCGGTACCTGCATGGGTAAAAGGGGGCGCGCACCATGAAGGAAGAAACGGCAGACGCCTCGGCGGCAGTCCGGACCGGACCGGCGGAACAGCGGGACATCCTGCGCCTGCACGGAGGGAGGGCGCTCCGGACGACCCCCTATCTGGTTGCCGGGATACTCAACGTGACGCCGGATTCGTTTTCCGACGGCGGGCAATGGGTCGATCCCGACCGGGCTGTGGAGCGGGCGCGGCAAATGCTGCGCGAGGGCGTGCATATTCTGGATTTGGGGGCGGAGTCCACCCGCCCCGGAGCGGCGGATATCGGTCCCGACGAAGAACGGCGACGGCTCTTCCCCGTTCTGGAGCGCGTTCTGGCTATGCGTACTGAAGACGGCGCCCCGTCCTTCTGCCTTTCTATAGATACCCGGCGGGCGCAAACCGCCGCCGGCGCGCTGGAAGCGCATGCCCGATACCCCGGAGCGCCGCCCGCGGAGATGATCAACGACATCTCCGGCGGTGCGTATGACCCGGCTATGGACGAGGTTCTGGCAACCTACAAGCCGGCCTATGTCCTGGGACACTGCCCTGTTCCGCCGGAAATCATGCGCGGATACGCCTGCCCCGGCGATGTGGTCGACATCCTGCTGGACTGGTTCACGACTCGCCTCACGGCTCTGGTCAAGGCCGGGCTGCCGGAAGAGTGCGTATGCCTGGACCCCTGCATAGGCTTCGGCAAAAGCGACGCCCAGGCCCTGCGCATCCTGTCCTCCCTGCCGCGTTTCGCCGCCCTCGGCCGGCCCCTGTATATCGGTATTTCCCGCAAAGGCCTGCTCGGCGCGGTAACCGGCCTGCCCGCGGACAAACGCGATGCGGCCGCGGCCGCGCTGTCGGCCTTGCTGCTGTCCCGCGGCGCGCGCATACACCGCACCCACAATGTGGAATTCTGCCTCTCCGCCCTCAAGACCGCCTGGGCGCTGCACTCGGCGCAGGAGTTCGGCCGCGGCCGGGAAACCCCGGCCCCCGCGGGGATTGCCGGACAGCTCCCGGCACAACAGGGATACGGTCTCGCACCGGGAGAACCCCGCTGATGTCGATTCGCGTCAAGATTACGGTCATCATCATCGGTATTACGGCGGCCATCTCCATCATCGGCACCACGTTCAGCATCTACGCAGGCCGTCGGCATTTCGTGCAGACCATTGCCGGCGACATGGCGGTCATCGGCAAAATCGCCGTCAAAATGGTCGCTTCCGGCCTGCAGGTGCTCAAGACGGAGGCCGAGGCGGCTGCCGAGGCGTGCCGGGAGGCCGTCCCCTACAATGCCCGGACCCAAGGGAAGGACATACTGCGGGCGGTGTTGTATCGGCAGACGAGACAACACGGCTACCTTTCTCTGGCAATCTTGGACGACAACGGTGTTTTGGCTTCGTACGGCGACACGGCCCCGGACGACGTGTATGCGCACAGCCCACCCGCCCTGCGCGCTTTTAAAGGACAGTCGGTGACGACCGCCACCGAAAGGGCGAAAAACGGACAACTGGTCCTGCGCCTCTGTATACCGGCGTACCCGAACATCATGGTAGCCTCCCTGCCGGGCGATTATTTGAACAGCTTCATCAGTGAACTCAGAATAGGACATTCCGGAAATATCTTCATCGTCGACGGCGAAGGCACCATGATTTCCAATTACCGTCCCGAAATGGTGGAAAGCCGCTACAACTTCATCAAAGTCGGCGAAGCCGACCCCGATCCTCTGTCCGTCAAGCGGGAAGCGGGTGAATTTTTCCGGACGATGGTCCGCGAGAAAACCGGTTCGGGCACCTATTCCTTCGAGAATGCCGTGCGCGTTTGCGCCTACATGCCCATCGGCGGCACGGACGGCTGGGTATTGGGCGTCGTCGCGCTCATAGACGAAAGCGCGGCCGCCGGCGTTACCACCTACCTGCTGCTGTCGGCCCTGCTCTTTATCGCGCTCGGTTCCCTGGCCGCCGTTGCCGCCGGAGGCATAGTCGCCGTGCCTTTCGAACAAATTGCCGAACAAAACGTGCGTCTGGCCGCTCTGCGCGAAGCGGCCGAAGCCGCAAGCCGGGCCAAAAGCGAATTCCTCTCCAACATGAGCCACGAAATGCGCACGCCGCTGAACGCCGTCATAGGCATGACCGCCATAGCCGAAAGCACGTCCGACATCGACAGAAAAGACTACTGCCTGCAGAAAATTCACGATGCTTCCACCCATCTGCTCGGCGTCATCAACGATATTCTGGATATTTCCAAAATCGAATCCGGCAAATTCGACCTGTCCTACGCTGAATTCGATGTTGAAAAAATGCTGCAGAATGTGGTCAACGTCGTCAATTTCCGCATGGACGAAAAACAACTGAACTTTACCGTGCATATCGGCGACGGCATGCCGCGCGCGCTCGTCGGCGACGAGCAGCGCCTGGCGCAGGTACTCGCCAACCTGCTTTCCAATGCCGTGAAATTCACGCCGGAAGAAGGCGCCGTGCGGCTGTCCGTACGCCTGTTGCGCGAAGAAAACGGCGTATGCTTCCTGCAGATGGACGTGCAGGATACCGGCATCGGCATCGGCTGTGAACAGCAGACCCGCCTGTTCAGCGCCTTCCAACAGGCCGACGGCAGCATCTCCCGCCGCTTCGGCGGCACGGGTCTGGGACTGGCCATATCCAAACGCATCGTGGAAATGATGGGCGGAAGCATATGGGTGGAATCCGAACCGGGCCGAGGCTCCACTTTTTCCTTCACCATCCGCGCCGAGCGCGGCGCCGAAGATCGCCGCCCCTCCCCGGACCCCGGCGCCTCCATGAACGCCCTCCGCATCCTGGCGGTGGACGACGACCCGGAAACCGGAGCATACATCGAACTCATCACCCGCAACCTCGGCGCACCCTGCGATCTGGCCCGCGGAGGCAGAGAAGCCCTGGAACTGATAGAACGCAACGGCCCCTACAACGTGTACTTCGTCGACTGGAAAATGCCGGAGATGAACGGTATCGAACTTGCCTGCCGCATCCGCGAACGCAGCACCGGCAAAGTCGGCATCGTCATGATGTCCGCCGGGGAATGGAACAGCATAGCGGATGAAGCCCGAAACGCAGGCGTCACGGAATTCCTCTCCAAACCCCTCTTCCCCTCAACAGTTACCGACTGCATCAACAAATACCTGGGCAGCGACGCAGCCCGCACAGAACGCGCAATACCGGCCGAAGGGGAAACACACTTCGCAGGCCGCCGCATCCTGCTTGCCGAAGATGTGGAAATCAACAGGGAAATCGTGGCGGCCCTGCTGGAGCCGACGGGAATAGCGATCGACAACGCTGAAAACGGCGCGGAAGCCCTGCGCATGTTCAGCGAAGCCCCCGCCGCTTACGATCTGGTGTTCATGGATGTGCAAATGCCGGAAATGGACGGGTACGAAGCTACCCGGCGCATCCGGGCCCTGAATATCCCCGAAGCGTCCGCAATCCCCATCATCGCCATGACCGCCAACGTCTTCCGCGAAGACATTGAACTTTGCCTGGCGGCAGGTATGAACGGCCATGTCGGCAAACCGCTCAACCTCGAAGAAGTCATGCTGCGCCTGCGCGAATTCCTGCCCGTAAAACGGCAGGCCGGAGAGGGAAACGCAAGTCGGTTCGGAACCGTGCCTCAAGCCTGAGGACGGGTGACATGTGCGGTCTTGCGCCGGCGCAGGCCGACCTGTCGGGGGAGTTTGAGCGGGTGGAATCCCTGCAAAAAAATACGTCGATGTTTGCCCGGAGGATCCGCAAGCCGCGGTCCGTCGCCGCCGGCGGCGCTTCGGTTCGGCCACGACGTGCAGGACACGGCCTCGTCCGCCAGCAGGAGGGGTATCTCGTCCCGGACCGGATAGACCGCGAAACAGAACGTACAGAGCAGCCCTTCGTCCGCGCCGCTCCATACTTCCTCAAGGGGAGCGCCGCATACCGGACAGGCCAGCAGGTCGAGCAACCGTTTATCCACCAAAGATTCTCCGTGATGCGCTGTTTACTGTTTTCCCCGGAAATCGGCAAATACCGGCCGCAAGGCCGATACGCCGCCGAAGGCTGCGTGTGGTAAAGCTGAACTATGCTTGTTCCGCAGTCGACGGATAAAAATTGCAGGACACAATGTTATCCGGAACCCGCATAAAAAGCGTCGGGAAAGGCACATGCACACGCGCCGCATAGATCTGCACACGCACAGTTCGGCCTCCGACGGTACGGACAGCCCCGCGGCGCTGGCGCGCAAGGCGGCGGCATGCGGTCTGGCGGCTTTTGCCCTGACGGACCACGACTGCACGGACGGTCTGGCCGAAGCCGCCGAGGAAGCCGCGCGCCTGAACCTGCAATTCGTTCCCGGCGTGGAAATCGCCGTGCGTCGAGGCGAGCGGGAACTGCATATCCTCGGGCTGTTCCTGCCCATGTCCTCCCCGACGCTGGAAAAATCCCTGGCCGGAATCAGGGCCTTGCGCGACACGCGCAACCAGGCCGTATTGGACAGGCTGGCCGCTCTGGGCATGCCGCTGGACCCCGAAGACGTGTACCGGCGGGCCGGAGGGAAAGCCGTCGGACGCCCGCATATAGCCGCCGCCCTTGCCGCCGCCGGTTGCGTCGCCGCCGGCCGCGATGCCTTCGTTCGCTTTCTCGGCCGCGGCTGCCCGGCGTATGTGCCGCGCAGCCTGTCCTCCCCGGAAGAAGGCATAGCCCTGCTCCGGCGGGAAAGTCCCGTTGTTTCTCTCGCCCATCCTTTTCTTTCCCCGTCCGTGACCCGTTCCGAACTTGACGACATCCTCGCCGAATTCCGCTCTTGCGGGTTGACCGCGCTGGAGACCTACCACAGCGACCACGGCCCGGAACAGACGGATATCTGCCTCGAACTGGCCCGCAAGCACGGCCTCTCTGTGACCGGAGGCTCGGACTACCACGGGGAGAACAAAAAAAATGTCGCCCTGGGTACGGGGCGCGGCAACGTGAGCGTGCCCCTGTCTCTGCTGGAGGACTTGGAACGTCGTCATTTTTTTGGAGGAACCCCGGCCGGGCTTGAGGCTGAGCCTCAAGGTCCCCGGCGGGGTTAGGAGCCGAGCCCCGATCTCATTCAACTCCACTTGCTCATGTCGACTTGTTGTTCACTTTTGCCGATGACGGCGACGCCCGCGATGTCGCCGGTCACGTTCAGGCAGGTGCGTCCCATGTCGAGCAGGGCGTCGATGCCGAGAATCATAGCGTAGGCGGCGGCTACGGGTGACCCGGTAGTCACGGGCAACCCCACGGCCTCAAGCACCATGAGCATCATGATGGCGCCCGCGCCCGGCACACCGGCTGTGCCTATGGAAGCCAGCGTGGCCACAACGACCAGAGTGGATTGTTGTTCAAAGTTCAGGGGCGCCCCCACCGCGTTGGCGATAAAGGAGGCGCACACGGCCAGATAAATGGCGGTACCGTCCATATTGACCGTTGCGCCTATGGGCAGCGCAAAGGAAGTGATGGAGCGGGACACGCCCAGATTTTCTTCGGACACGCGCAGGGAAATGGGCAGCGCGGCGTTGGAGGAACGGGTTACAAAGGCGGTGATGGAGGCTTCGTGCGCGCCGCGCACGAATTTGACGAAGCTGAGTCCGAAAAGGCGCAGGATGCCGCCGTACACCAGGAAGACGTGGGCGGCGAAACCGATGTAGCACAGCAGGGTTACAAAGACGAGCGGGCCGATGACCTTGGCTCCCTGTTGGGCGAAAACGACGGAGATGAGTACGAAGACGCCGATGGGAGCGTACTGCATGATGCCTGCCACCACTTTGTACATGACCCCGGCGATGGTGGAGCAGAGGTGGAAAAGAGCATCGGCGTATTTGGCGACGTCCGCGTTGTCGGCATCGCGCAGAACGGAGAGGGCGATGCCGAAGACCAGGGCAAAGAAGATGATGGGCAGCACGTCGCCTTTGGCCAGAGATTCCATGGGGTTCATGGGGATAATGTTCAGCAGTACCTGGGCCAGGGGAGTCTGGGCCGCGCTTTTGCCCTGCACCGCGGCATCACCGGCCATGCCCAGCCCGTCGCCCGGATTGAAGATGCCGGCGATAATCAGGGCGATGAACACGGCGACGGCTGTGGTGGCAAGATAATAGCCCATGGTTTTCAGGCCGACCCGGCCGAGTTGATGCGGCGTGATGCTTGACGCCCCGGTTATGAGTGAAAAGAAGATAACCGGGACGACGATCATGCGCAGCAGGCGGATGAAGACGTCGCCGAAAAATTTGGTGTATGCGATGTACGGCGCGGCAGCCCCGGGATTGAAGGCCAGAAACAGACCGACGAGCGCGCCCAGAAACAGACCGATCAGGATGCGCATCAGCAGGTTCGACCCGAAGTACCACCCCATGAACCGGCCGCGTTTCCCTTGTTCTTGTTCAACCATGGCGGGATCTCCTTGTTGAGCGGGTGTAGTGTGCACGACAGGGACATAGCAGGAAACACTCCACCGGTCCATAGTGCCGTGCCGTTCGCGGTGATTGTCTTCAATAGGCCCTGTGCGGCAGGTCGACTTCCAGCACCAGCATCCTTTTTCGTCTGTTGCCCGTATCGGCGAAGGCGCGTCTGAATGCCGCCCGCCCGTCTTC
>JAITDR010000248.1 GCA_031282465.1 Desulfovibrio sp. | reverse complement strand
AATTGAACGACGGCCCAATCCGGGGTATGTGTATAGGACGCGGGCGGCGGGCGTCAAGGAAAAGTTGCTGTGCGCCGCCGGCAGGTTCGGCATCGCCGTCCTTACGGCCGGTGTTTACTTATTTCTCCGGTAATCTGACTCAAGATGCCGGTGCCTGCCGGGAGATGCTCCCGTACTACATGCTGAAGATACGCCGTCCGTTTTTTCTGCCGAGGACAGCGCCCTCTCTCAAAAACGCGTTGACCATGAACCTGCGGACAGACGCCGCAGCAGATCACCCCTTACGGAGCCCGAAATGATGAACGACTTAACGCACTCTCACATGATACATCCGGCGCGCCGTCTGCTCGGCGCAACCTTGCTTCTCCTCTGCCTGTTGCCTGCGCAGACGGCGCGGGCGGCTGAACCGTTCGTCATCTTCAAGGCAGGCTCCATGACGGTGTACGCCCTTGAAGACCATGCCGGAAGCATGGATATTTCCCTCTTCAGCGGACCGGCCTCGCCGGAGCAGCGGCAAAAGTATTTTATCAACGGCAAAAGCCCGTCCTCAATCAATGCCTTTCTGTTGGAAATCAGGGGCGCGGAACCACGCCTGTATCTCGTGGACGCGGGATTCGGACAGCTCGGCCCAGGCAACAGCGGTCTGCCCGGACAGTTGCGGGCGCTGGGAGCGGTGCCTCCGGACATAGACGGCGTCCTGCTCACGCACATGCACCTGGATCACATAGGCGGGCTGCTTCAGGACGGCAAACGGGCTTTCCCCCGCGCCGCAATTTTTGTGTCCGGTCCGGAAATAAACTATTGGACCGCCCTTGCAGGCAGAGAACCGAACAACCCCAACGCCGCCGCCGTGAAAAACGTCCTGTCGGCGTACGGCGCAGACGTCAAAGCGCCCTTTGCCTTCGGCGAAGAAATACTGCCCGGCGTACAGGCCCTCGACGCCGCCGGGCACACTCCCGGACACACGGTATTCAAGCTTGAGGCAGACGGCAAACGGCTCCTCATCATAGGGGATTTGCTGCACGCCGCCGCCCTTCAGTTTCCGCTGCCGGACGAATGCCCCCGCTACGACATGGATACACAGGCGGCGGTCAAAGCGCGCAAAAGAATACTGAACCTTGCCGCCGAACAGAACATCCCGGCGGCCGGAATGCATATTCCTTTTCCGGGTACGGGAAGCGTAAGCAAAGACAGAGCCGGTTACGCATTTGCTCCGATCGGACGATAACCGCCCGGCGAATGGAGACACAGAGGACGAACGCCCGCACCAGGAAATGTTTGAGGGAGAAATCTCCCTCAAACATTTCGGTATGTTGTGCTTATAGTTCTATTTTCGTCCCAAGCACCTTGAGAAAATCGCGTATCCAGGCAGGATGGGCCGGCCAGGCCGGGGCAGTGACCAGATTGCCGTCAATGCAGGAATTGGATGCCGTCTCGTTCATGGGGACCCATTCTGCTCCGGCATCCTGCACATCGGGCTGAAGCGCTGCATATGCCGTGCATACGCGACCTTTGAGTATCCCTGCTGAAACAAGTATCTGCGGCCCGTGGCAAATGGAAGCGATGGGCTTTTTCGCCGCGTTGAACTCGCGCACGATGTCCAGCACACGCCGGTTCAGGCGCAGGTACTCGGGAGCGCGGCCGCCGGGCACGACCAAGGCATCATACTGCTCCGTCTTTACAGTATCGAAGTCGGCGTTGAGGGTGAAATTATGGCCGCGTTTTTCCGAATAGGTCTGGTCGCCCTCAGAGTCGTGTATGGCCGTGCGCACAGTATCTCCGGCCTTCTTGCCGGGGCACACGGCATGCACGGTATGTCCGACGGCCGACAGGGCTTGGAACGGCACCATGATTTCGTAATCTTCAACATAATCCCCGGCGAGGAGCAGGATTTTTTTGGCGGACATAAAGACTCCTTCAGTGTTCATGCCGACGGACGAAACGCCGGCATCATGTTTGACGTCCCGCACATGCAGGACTGTTTTGCGTCGGATACCCGAAATGCCGGAGCTTGTACAGGGGCGATAAGGGCGTCAACCTCCGGCGTACCCTGCCGGAACATCATCGGAGGTTTGAGGCCAGGGATCGATATGGACCAAGGCATCCATGATTTCTCTGCCGATATATTCCGCAGCCTCCGGCGTGTACAGCGCTTCCTCGACCCGGTGGGCAGTTTCGTGGGCCTGCTGCAGGCTCACAGCACCGTCCACAGACACGTGCATATCCAGAATCAACCCCTGCCCGACCAGCCGCGAGCGCAAATTGTGAATATCTTTGACCCCTGCAACGCCGAGCGTAAAATCTTTAATGCGCATGTTCACTTCCGGGCCGGCATTGCCGTCCAGTAGGGTATGCACGGCCTGACGGCAAATATCGACTGCCGCGCGTACCACAAGTAACGCGACCAGCGCCGCCCCCAGCAATTCCAGTTCCGCCAGGGAAGGAAACCACATGGCGACGGCCACGGTGACCAGCACCGGAATTGAGGACAACGCATCGGCACGGTGTTCCGCCGCCCCTACGGCCAAGATATCGGACTTCAGCTCTTTGCCCTTCGCCGCCGTCCAACGGTACAGCACTTCCTTGCTCACGACGGAGCACAGGGTAACGAGGAGTGCCGCCGTCCCGCCTACGGGCCGCGTAGACGGGTTGAACATCTGCACGGCGGCGTCGTAAACGATGCCGATGCCGGCCAGAACGAGCAACGCCCCCATACAGAAAGAAATAAGCGCTTCCAGCCGCCGGTAGCCGTAGGGATGATCTTCGGAAGGCGGCGCCGTCCAGTAGCGTACCCCGATAAGAACAACCAGATTCGCCGCAAAATCGGAAATACTGTGTACACCGTCGGCCACCACGGCGCGGCTGTTGCCCTCATACCCCGACCAGAGCTTGGCCGGGATAAGCAACAGGTTCACCAGCAGCCCCACGCGGGTGACACGCTTAATCCCCTCGGCGCGCTCCCGCTCGCGCCGGTGCATATACAATTTATAGTCCATACGCCGCTCTCCCGGGCGTTGCCGACCCGGCCCTTCCACAGCCTTTCAACTTAGAGCGTTTTGCGCTTGAGATTGCCGCTTGACGGCGAAGCAAGTTCGCCTCTCGGCACTCGCGGCAAGGATTTGCAGGCAAACCCTTGCAGAGCGGATGGATATTTTCAATATCACTCCGCTCTAAACTTGCTGTAAACGCCACCCGTTTCAGCGCAGACTTATCTGATCCAAAGCGTCCGGGTTTTCACGGACGGAAGCCTTGCTGAGCAGTTTCTGCATGAACGCCTGTACGGTCTGCTCTTCTCTGCTCTGCCGGTATTGGGCAACAAAAATACCTTTGAGCTGCTCCCATTCCTCCTCTTTCACCGCTTCCACGCCGGCCGTCTGCGCTATGACCGGTCCTGCGGGCGTGTCGTAAACCTGCGGGAGCCATACCCCGTCGGAAGAAAAAATTCCGTCCACCAGCTCCGGAACGGAGCCCAGCGGGTCGAGCGAGGGGAAAACGCGCAGGCCGGGAGTGCTCTCCGCCGCCTTGTCCTTAAAGGCTTCGGGCACGTCGCGTCCGGTGAACGCGGGCAGGGCCTGCTCGGCGGCGGCGTAGGCCAGCTTTTTCGCGCCTTCACTCCGCAATGCGGCAATGATGCCTGTACGCGCCTCCTCAATCGAAGGGAGACGGGAGGGCACAGCTTCGCCGATGCGGACCAGAGCGATACCGCCGATGATATCCAGAGGAACGGGGAGAACGGAACCCGCTTCACCGGCGGAGGCAGCAGCGGCGGCATCCTCAAAAGCCCGCCGGGACTCCTCGCGCAGAGACAACGCCGTCACGGCCTCTTCAAGATTCACCATGGCGCGCTTTTCCGGAACAAGGTTGAACGTCGCCGCCGTATCCTCCAGGGATGCGCCTGCCGCCGATGCGTCCTCGGCCTTTTTTTCTACATTGGGAAAATCTTCCTCGGCCTTCGCCAAGGCGAGGGCGGCCCTGATGTCTTCGCGCACCTCGTCCAACGGCAGAACGGCCGCTTCCGTCCTGTTTTCAAGACGGATAAGGTGAAAGCCGTAACGGGTCCGCACAGGTGCGCTGACCTGCCCCGGCGCCAGAGCCGCGGCGGCGTTGTCGAATTCCTCGGCATAACTCTGCCCCTCTTCGAGCGGCGGCAGCAGACCTCCCTCGGACGCGGTTTCCGGATCCTGCGAATATTCCTTGGCCAAGGTCGCAAAATCTTCGCCGGCTTTAAGCCGCGCGCCGAGCTTGCCTATTGTTTCTGCGGCTTCGGCGACTTTCTTCGCGGCATCGGGTTCTGCGGATCCTTCCGGAGGCGCGGCAATAAAAATATGTGATGCGGTGTAGGAAGCCGGACGCGTGAACTCTTCCGGAGAATTCTTGTAAAATTCCTCAATTTCCGACTCCTGCGGCAGATAGTTGCCGGAAAGAAGCGCAGGAGTGAGCCGCAGGTACTCGAAACTGAGAAGCAACGGTTTACGCAGGCTTTCCTTGTTGTTTTCATACCAGCCGGCTATGGCTTCTTCGCTGATGTCGACGCGGTCGCGGTACTCCTCGGGGTTGAACAGCACATAGCGGGCTTTTCTTTTTTCCAGACTGAACTTGAAAAGCTGTTTGATCTCCGCTTCGGCAAAACGGGCGCTCAAGCCGAGGCCGCGCAGCAATTTTCCTTCAAGCAGCGCTTTTTTGTTGTCGCTCTCGAATTCCGCAGGATTGATATTATTGGCCGCAAGGATGGTCCTGTACCGTTCCGCATCGAATTTGCCGCCTGCATCGTGGAACACCGGAAACGTATCTATATATGCCTTCAGTTCATAGTCCGAAACGCTTAATCCGATGCGTTCCGCTTCCTGTCTGCGCAGAAGAGAGAGAATCATTTCGCTCAATACAGTGCGCTTGAACTGCCTGAAGACGGCTTCATCCTTAAAAATATCGGGATTGTTTCTTCTTTCCGATTCACCGAAGGCGCGCAACGCCTTCTCATAGTCGTGCAGGGAGATGCTTTCTCCGTTGACGACGGCCGCAGTGCCGGACCCGGCGCTGTTGAAACTGCCGACTCCCCAAAACACAAAAACCACGATAATAATCAGAAAAATAATTTTGACTGCCCATGACTGGGCTTTATCCCTGATGGCATCCAGCATCGTTCACTCCGCTTTTACAGTGTCAGCCTGCATTATTATCGGGAGCGAAAAGCAGGAAATACTTTTCGCTCCCGGTAATAAAAAGACCGTTGTTCTTTCGCCCGGTTTTTCGGAGCACGGACAGAGAAAGACGTTTTCCCGCCGCTGCGCTCCGTTCCGCACACCCAGCCTGTCCGGGCACGCGGGGCCGCGCCCTTTACCCGGTCATTTCTCCGGCAAACCGGCATCCGTGCCGGCTTGCCGGTATTCGTTGAGTTTGTTGCGCAGAGTACGGACGGAAATACCGAGTAATTCGGCCGCCTGGGTGCGGTTTCCGCCGGTCTGCTCCAACCCCTTGCGGATCATGATGCGCTCCATCTCGCTCAAGGGGATAACGCCGCCCGAAAAATCAACATGCGCACCGCCGCGCGGCGGCACAAAACTTGCCTCTTCCGCGCCGGCATCCGCCGCGCCGTCCGCATCCGGCGGCCCGCCGGACGATGCGGGCGAGGGCGGTTCGCCTTCCTCTTTGCCCGTCTCGGCAGCGCCTTCGCAAAACAGCGGCCAATCTTCGTTTTCAAGCAAAAAGTGTCCGGGCTGTATGCTTTTTCCACCGCACAGCAACACCGCCCTTTCCATAAGATTCTGAAGTTCCCGCACATTACCGGGCCATGCGTAGGCCTGAAGCCATTTCACGGCTTCGGCGGAAAGTTCCACTGCGGGGAGGGCATAGCCGCGCAGATACATATCCACAAAAAAGCGGGCGAGAAGCAGCACGTCCTCGCCGCGTTCCCTGAGAGCAGGCAGGCGCAACGGGATGACGTTCAGGCGAAAGAAGAGGTCGCGTCGAAATTTCCCCTCTTCTACCCATGCCTCAAGATCGCGGTTCGTCGTCGCAAGCACGCGCACATCCACCTTCAAGGTTTCCGTGCCGCCTACGCGGTCTATCTCTCCCTCCTGAAGCACACGCAAAAGCTTGGCCTGTAAAGCGAGATCCATTTCCGACACTTCGTCCAGCAGGATGGTGCCGCCGGAAGCCAATTCAAATTTACCGAGCTTGCGGGCTATCGCGCCGGTAAACGCGCCTTTTTCGTGGCCGAAAAGCTCGCTTTCCAGCAGGTGCTCGGGCAATGCGGCGCAGTTGACGGCTACAAAGGGCTTGTCGGCGCGGTCACTCTCGGCGTGCAGGTAGCGGGCGAACAATTCCTTGCCGGTGCCGGATTCTCCGGAAATGAGCACAGTGGCCTTGGATTTGGCAACTCGTCCGGCCAGGGCCATAACGCGCCGCACAGCCGCATGGGCGCCTATGATGCGCGGCCCGCTTCCGCCGGACTGGGCGGGTGTCTTGCGCCCCCCGTGCGCCGCCCCTGACGCGGGCGCAGCCGGCAAGCGGTTCGGCCGCAACACGGCCCTGATCTTCTCAAACGTCAGCGGTTCCGTCCAATAATCCCTGACCCCGAGTTCCAGCAGCCGGGAGGCTTCTTCTGTCGAAGGCCGGTCGGAGAACACCACCACCGGAGGAAACTGCGGATCGTCCCGACCGACCGCCACAAGATCCTCTATGCGGAAACCGGGCAGGAAAGGGCGGGCCAGAATAAGGCCGGGCATGGCCTTGCGCATGAAGGAAGACGCGCCCTTCAGGTTTTCGGCTATGCCCACTTCCACCCCCGCCTCGCGCAACTGCGGGAAAATGCGGGTCACTGTCTGGGCCGGAGCCAGAAAGAGGATTCGTTGTACCGGCATAATAATTCAGCATATATCATTACGCTACGTTGATCAACAGCATAACGCACTGAAAATCACGGAGATCACGCGCGTTTTGACGGGGTACATTCATGGTGGCCGGAAGCAGAACGAGGCCGACACGATGAAGCTCTCAATTACCTCGCCGTGCCGGCGTATTCTCCATACAGGACTTTCTGTCGGGGAGCGTGAGGAACTCACAGCCCCACACAGGATCCCCGCAATCTTTTTCCGAAAAAGACAAGTGAAATCAGCGTAGTTTGTTGTCAGACTCTTTCTTTGGCAACGGACGGCTTTTCATGTATGCATCGTCCGCGCGCCGCGGGGCCGGCGCGTTATGCAGACATGAAGGCACCGCAAAACAAGAAGACGGCATAGTGACAAAGAGCCTTACTCCCTCGGTCGAAGGCCATATTCTCGTGGCGGCCGGCGCTGTATGCATCAGCTTTGCCGGGCTTTTCGTCAAAGAAGCGCCTATGCCCCCGGCAATGGTCGCCTTCTATCGTCTTTTGTTCGGCGGCATCGTGCTGACACTTCTTGCCGCCGTCCGAGGCGAACGCCTGCTGCCGCCGTTGCCGATACTCGGAGTCATGGCCGCGGCGGCCCTGTGTTTCAGCGGCGACCTCATCTCCTGGCACGAGTGCATCGTTCGCCTCGGACCGGGATTCGCCACCATCATCTGCAACTTCCAGGTGTTTTTCCTTGCACTCTGGGGCACCTTCATGCTCGGCGAACAGTTGTCACTAGGACACAAACTCGCCATGCCCGTCGCCGTCATCGGCCTTATGATGCTTCTGGAAAAGGCGCCCGATGAACTGTCGGCCGAAGTTGTCGTCGGGCTGCTTACGGGGATTGTCTCCGCATTGTTTTATTCCGCCTACATACTTGTGCTGCGACGTTCTCAAAGTGCGGCAGGCAAACTGCCTGCCGTTGCCAATATGGGAATAATCAGCCTGCTGTCCATGAGCATGATCGGCGTCTATTGCCTTGCCGCAGGCGATTCTTTCGTCATCCCCGATCTGCGCAGCCTGGGGTTGCTGGCCCTTCTCGGCATAGGCTGTCAAGCCGCCGGATGGGTGCTGCTGTCATCCGGATTGCCCCGCATGCCGGCTTCCCGCGCCGGGTTGATCATGCTCACCCAACCTGCGCTCAGTTTTATCTGGGATATCCTTTTTTACAACCGCCCCACGGGTGCGGTCGGCTACGCCGGCGCCGCCGTCACGATTGCCGCCGTCGGCTTCGGCATTGCGAAGGCAAAGTAACAATCCGCATGAAAAGCGACGGAGACACCCGACCCGGCGATCCGCAGGTACCTCGCCCTACCGGAAAAATTCGCATAAGGAGGACGGAGACATTCCCGACATTACGCGGATTGACACAGCCTTGTCGCGGAAGCTATGGAATTGCCCTGAAGACACGCATGGAACATGTTCAGCCGGAGTCCGCCATGAAAAAATTCGGTATACTGGTTACCATACTGCTGCTCGTGCCGGCCGTCGGCGGGTGTTCGTGGGTGGGCAGAACAGCCGGAAAAGCCCAGGCGAAAGTCGAACGCAAGGCACATGACTTGGAGCGCGGCTATCACCAAGGCTATGAAGAAGAGCAGGGGGAAAAACGCTCCCCGAACACAAACAGCGGCGCCGGGCAAAGCTCGGGGACGTCTTCGGACGCAGCCGGAGGGTTGCAGCCGCAGACCACCTCAAGCGGCGCCGGGCAAAGCCCGGATGCGTCTTCCGAACAACACCCCGCAGAATAACCGCGCGGTCGGTGCAGCGCGTATGGCCTTTCGCGTAGCCATCACAGGCATGGGGATACTTTCCTCAATCGGCGCCGATCTTACGGAGGTGGCGGCTGCTCTGCGCGCCGGAAAGTCCGGCATTGTCACGGACCCGATACGCAAATCCCTGGGCTTTTCCTCCTGCCTGACCGGGGCGCCCCCCGCCTATACGCCCACCTTTCCCTTGTCCCGCAAGCAACGCAGAACCATGCCGGATTTCGCCCAATGGGCGGCCGAAGCCTGCGGGCAGGCACTGGCGCAGGCTCAACTGGACCCTCTGCTCCTGCAGAACAACGAAAGCGGCATCATCTTCAGTTGCGACTCCAGCATTGTCGCGGCGGTCGAACAGGCCGACCTGCTGCGCGAAAAACACGATACCCGCAGCCTCGGCAGCGGACTGGTATTCCGGTCAATGACCTCCTGCATTACCATGAACCTGGGAACATTGTTCAAAACACGGGGCGCCTCCTGGACCATAAGCGCGGCATGCGCGGGCGGCGGGCACGCCGTCGGACAGGCGGCAGACCTCATCGCCCTCGGCAGACAGGAAAGAATGCTCTGCGGCGGAGCACAGGAAATAACCTGGCAGTCCATGTGCAGTTTCGACGCACTCGGAGCCTTCGCTTCCCGTGAAGACAGCCCGGAAAGCGCCTGCCGGCCTTTCGATGCCGACCGGGACGGGCTGGTCCCGGGCGGAGGAGCGGCGGCGCTCCTCCTGGAACGCTACGATTCGGCCGAACGGCGCGGCGCCGTCATCTTGGGCGAGGTGGCCGGATACGGCTTCTCCTCCGACGGTGAAGGGCTTTCCATACCCGGCGGGGACGGACTCGGCCGCGCCATGCGCATGGCGCTCAAAAACGCGAACATGGGCACGCGCGATATCTCTTATATCTGCGCCCACGCCACCTCCACGCCGGCCGGAGACCGGGCCGAAGCCCGCAACATCACGGAATTGTTCGGCAGGCAGGGCGTACCGGTGTCCTCCACAAAATCCATGACCGGCCACGAACTCTGGATGTCCGGCGCATCCCAGGTCGTGTACACGACACTCATGGCCCGGCACGGCTTTATCGCCCCGAACGTCAACTTTCACCGCCCGGACGAATGCTCCGTCGACCTGCATATCGTCACCGAAGCCGAGCCCGCCCGCATCACGGCGGCACTGTGCAATTCAGCCGGTTTCGGGGGCACCAACGCAGTGTTGCTTCTGCGCTTTCCGCAACAATGACTACGCGCGGCGACAAAACCTGCGTCGTCGTCGGCGCGGGAATCTCCGGTATGACGGCGGCTCTGCTGCTTGCCCGCCGGGGCCGTGCCGTGACTCTGGTGGAAAAGAAAGCGGCCGTCGGCCCTACCCTGCGCGGTTTTTCCCGCAAAGGCGTCCACTTCGATACGGGGCTGCACTACATGGGGGGGCTCTCGCCCGGCGGTCCCCTGCTCCGCTATTTCCGTCTCCTCGGCCTGGACGGCCTCCCACTTGCGGAATTCAACCCGCTGGGCTTTGACCGCATCCGCTTCCCGGACGCCGGACGGGAAATCAACCTGCCCGTCGGCCGTGACGCCCTCACGGACGCCCTGTGCGCCGAATTTCCCGCGGATGTCGCCTTTATCCGCCGTTACCTGCGCGAACTCGAAAGCGCCTTTTTCTCCTC
>JAITDR010000240.1 GCA_031282465.1 Desulfovibrio sp. | reverse complement strand
CGGGACTTGAGGCGGTCGAAGAAATCGTAGACGATTTCGGAAAAGGGCATTTCATAGGTAATAATCACGCGCGAGGCGCCGAGGTAGCGCATGTCTTTCTGCAGGCCGCGTTTTTCCTCACAGAGTTTGAGCACATTGCCCACATAGGACTCGGGGACGTGGATTTCCATGCGTACGAAAGGTTCGCGGAACACGCTTAGGGCCGTAGCGTCGGGCAGTTTCGCCGGGTTGTCGATGCGTAGCGTGCGCCCGTCCGACGTCGCCACTTCGTAGACCACAGAGGGGGCGGTGGCGATGAGTTCGATGCGGAATTCGCGTTCCAGGCGTTCCCGGATTATTTCCATGTGCAGGAGGCCGAGGAAACCGCAACGGAAGCCGAAGCCCAAGGCTTGGGAACTTTCGGCTTCAAAGGAAAAGGCGGCGTCGTTGAGATGCAGCTTTTCCATGGCCTGTTTCAAATCTTCGTAATCGGCGTTGTCTGTAGGATACAGGCCGCAGAAGACCATGGGCTTGGCTTCCTTGAAACCCGGCACGGCTTCGGCGGCGGGAAATGACGCCGATGTGACCGTGTCGCCCACGCGCGCGTCCCGCAATTCCTTGATGCCCGCGCACAAAAAGCCCACTTCTCCGGCGGAGAGTGCATCGACGTCCACCGCTTCGGGAGAAAACACGCCGATGCGCAGAACCTCGTATTCCTTTTCCGTGGAGAAAAGCCGGATGCGCCCGCCTTTGTAAACGCGGCCGTCCATGACCCTGCAGAGGATGACGACGCCTTGGTAGGCGTCGTACCAGGAATCGAAAATCAGGGCTTTCAAGGGCGCGGTCGGGTCGCCTTCCGGAGCGGGCAGCCGGTGTACCACGGCCTTCAGAACCTCGTCGACGCCCTGTCCGGTCTTAGCGCTGATCGCGGGCGCGCCGGAGCAGTCCAGTCCGATGCCTTCCTCAATCTCGGCTTTGACCTTGTCGGGGTCGGCCCCCGCAAGGTCAATTTTGTTCAGCACTGGAATGACTTCCAGGTTGTTGTCCAGGGCCAGATAAACATTGGCCAGCGTCTGGGCCTCGACGCCCTGAGAAGAGTCCACCACCAGCAACGCGCCTTCGCAGGCGGCCAGGGAGCGCGAAACTTCATAATGAAAGTCTACATGTCCTGGAGTATCAATGAGATTCAGGGTATAATCTTTGCCCTCCGGTGAACGGTAGGGGAGGCGTACTGTTTGAGCCTTGATGGTGATGCCGCGTTCGCGTTCAAGGTCCATGCGGTCAAGGTATTGATCCCTTTTGTCCCGTGCCGAGAGTAGGCCGGTTTTTTCCAGGAGCCTGTCCGCGAGCGTGGATTTGCCGTGGTCGATGTGCGCGATTATGCTGAAATTTCTGATATGGTCCTGTCTCGGCACGGAAAAATCCTCGGCGGGAAGGCTGTTATGCTGTTGTTACGTGTATGGCAGGCGGTCTGAGGCCCGACACCATAAGGGAAAAGCACGGGAAAGTCCAATCCTCCGTTACAGATATACCATACTGTAATATATGTATTATTTCTCGGGCGAGGTGGGATGTCCGCTTGTCTTGTTTGCACGTCTTGCACATTGACGCGCGGACGTGGGAAAGTATATATTTGCATATATTATTGTTTTGTTCAACAACAAGGAGAATTTCGTGACCGCGTCGCATTCCAAACGATCTCTCGGCCCTCAGCCTCTGTTGTACCCCGAACCCGCGCTCCTGGTGTCCGTATGGTATGAGGACGGCAAGGCGGGGGTGATGACGGCGGCATGGGGCGGCATCTGCAGTTCCGATCCGCTTTGTTTGGCCGTGGGCATACGTCCCGCGCGCCGGACGCATGACGCTCTGCTGGCCCGCAAGGCATTTACCGTGGGTATTCCTTCGGAGGCCATGCTGGTCGGAACGGATTACGCGGGCATTGTTTCCGGCAGGCGCAACGACAAGTTTGCCGTCGCCGGATGGACCGCCGTGCGGGCGGAACATGTGGACGCCCCTTATGTCGCGGAGTGCCCGGTTGTGCTGGAGTGCGCTCTGGATCGGAGTGTGGATCTCGGTTCGCACACGCTGATGATCGGGGTCGTGCTGGATGTGAAGGCTGATGAAGACTGCCTGGACCCGACGGGTGAGTTTCCGGACATCCGTAAAGTCGCGCCCTTGATTTTCGACGCGGGTGCACGCGCCTATTTCGGCGTAGGTGAAAAATTGGGCGACGCTTTTTCCGCAGGCAAGCAGCTTCTCTAAGGAAACGCTGAATTATTCTTTTTGCGGGGGCTTTACCCTCCTCAAACTCCCCGGCAGAGGAATGATTCCCCTGTCTCTCAGTTGATATTTCAAAGAGTTACTTATGAGGGGGTCCGGGGAAAATCATTTCCCCCGGCGGGGTTCGGGGCGGAGCCCCGAATTACTCAGTGTTTCCCTAAAGTAACTCGCTGAGGCAGCAATCGGGGGAAGGGGCAGAGGTCTAGCCCTCAGGCGCGGCAGGTCCGCAAGCTTCGGATGTCTTCCCGAGCGTCGGTCCACGCATATTCAGTAAAGGTGGGAATGATGTCGCGCACGGGTGCCGCGCTCAGGAGGGTTTCTTGTTCTCCGACGCGTACCAGCACGGCGGTTTTTGTGCCGCTCTCGTTAAAACGGCGCACGGCCCGCCCGGAATAGGATGCCGTGAGCGCCGCCGCGGAGTTGACTGCGTCGACCGGCCATTCCCGCCCGGAAAAACGCCCGAGGGCCGCCGGACCGGGCAGGTCGGCTGTGGAGAACAAAATGTCGCGCGGACCGGCCAGACGCTGCAGGGCGGTATTGTCTTTTTCGTTGCGGCCGATGATGAGCCGAAGGGCTGTGTCGCCTTCCTCTTCGGGCAAATGCCATAATTGCCGTCCGGCGCCGACCAGATAAAAATCGGCCGCTCGGGCCTGCGCCGTGTATTTGAGTACAGCCCAGCAACTGCGGGCCGTTTCTTGTTCCGTAAGTTTGCAGCCGCCCGCCGGAGAGGGTATTTCCTTAAGACCGAAGCGGGCGGCCAGCTCTCGTTGATTTTTGCGGCTGCGGCCGAAAAAGCCGTAAAGCTTTTCGCGCGCGACGATGCCTTCTTCTTCAGCCTGGGTCGGCTCAAGGTGCAGGGCGCTGAGCGGGCGTAGGAGCAGGCCCTTGAGATCCGCATCGCGCCGGATGATGTTCAGCGTGTCGCGGCGCTGCGACATGGGGCGTTGTCCGAGTACT
>JAITDR010000037.1 GCA_031282465.1 Desulfovibrio sp. | reverse complement strand
TTGCCTGAGGCATCCCGTATTGCTCCGGGTGCATGTCTCCCGGCATCGGAGAATATCGGGCCGCCGTTTTCCGGAACGTGTATTGCACGTATGTGTTGCGCGACCGTGCGGTTTTCGGGGTCGTATGTATCGGGATACTGTTCGACGGGGAGGCTGTCCGGCGTTTCCCGGCCGGCCTGGAAGGCGCTGCCGCCTGGTACGACGGAGGAGCCGAGTATGTTGACTACGGCGGAGAAGACGGCGCGCTCTTCTCGAAAACGGACTTCGGTTTTGGCAGGATGCACATTGACGTCCACATCCCCGTGCTCCGGTTCCAGAAAAAGCAGAACCTGCGGGTATTCGCGCGTTGTGAGGCGGCCTTTGTAGGCTTCGCGCACCGCCTGGAACACTATGCGGTTGGCGACGGGGCGCCCGTTGACGTAGAGCAGGATGCGGTCGCCCCTGACTTGGCTGTTGTGGGGCGGGGACATAAGTCCGTGCGCGCGTATGCCGTTGTGCTCGCCGGCAAACGGACGGAGATTTTCCACGATCTGGGGAGGCCATATGAGCATGAGCCTGTCCTGCAGGGAAAGGCCTGCGGGCAGGCGCAACAGTTCCCGGCCCCGGCTTCCCGTGCCGGAAAGGTGTAGGCTGAAGGTTGTGTCGAGGTGCGCCAGGGCCGGGCGCAACAGCAGTTCGCGGCAGCGTTTGAGTTCGGTGGCCGGATTCTTGAGAAATTTCAGGCGCGCAGGCACGTTGGCGAAAAGGTCGCGCACCTCGATGTTGGTTCCTTCAACAACGGCTGACGGCGCGGGATCGGAAATGACGCCGTGGCGCACGCGTATGCAGGCGCCGCATGCCCGTGTTGCGGAGTCTTCCTCGGAGACGTCCGGGCGGCTGTGTTCCCCTCGGGATATTCCGGATGCGTCCTCGGAGTTTCTTCCGGGGCGGTGATTGCCGCGGTATGCGCTTTCGAGCAGCATGTCGGATACGGAGCCGATGCTTGCCAGAGCTTCGCCCCGGAAACCGTAGCTTGCAACGTTCAGCAAATCATGAAAACCGGTCACTTTGCTGGTAGCGTGACGGGTAACGGCGGCTTTAAGCTCATCGGCAGGTATACCTGAACCGTTGTCCCGCACCGCGACAAGACTGATGCCGCCTTCCTGCAGGGACACGGAGATCTCCGAGGCTCCGGAGTCCAGGCTGTTTTCGACCAATTCTTTGAGTACGCTTGCCGGCCGGTCAATGACTTCTCCGGCGGCGATTTGATTGCGCAGAACTTCGGGCAACAAGCGTATGGAACGATGACGAGCCACTGTATGCATGCTTGCAGTATAGTGTAAAACGGCAAAAAACACGACAGGAAATTTTATGCCTGACCGGGAAAGAGTGCGCCGGGGGCCCGTCCGACACTTGATTTTACGGAGCAAGTGCTTAATATGTGCGGCATGCATGGGCGTACTTGGAAACAGGGAGCAGGCATGATGTCCAATGAGAAACATATCTCGGCCGATTCGTTGTCGGAGTACGCCCGCGACCGCGCTCAGGGCGGGAGCCGGCTTCCGGTCGGGGGCAGGGCGGCATACGATCCGGAAATGCTGTATGTGGAATGCCATGTATGCGGCAAACCGGTGCTTTGGGAAACGGGCAAAACAACTGAGCTGCTGCTTTCCGCCGGTGTCGACGTGAGCAAGCTGGACGAGCGCTGCCTGATTTTGTCCGAGGGGTGCCCCGCTTGTTCGCCCGGCAACCACAGCGGATTTACTCTGGCTGTTGTGCGCATAGCCGGCCTGACCCCGGAAGAGGCCGCCTACATGGCGCGTCGCGGCGGCAGCGCATAGGTGACGTTTTTCCAAAGCAATTCTGAAGTCTTCTTTTCAGAGCAACAACGGCGGCCGGGATTTCCCCGGCCGCCGTTGTGCGGTGTTGTCTGTCCGTCCGATGCTCAGACCAGGAGAGGCACTATGAGCAACGCGACGATGTTGATGATTTTGATGAGAGGGTTGATGGCCGGGCCGGCGGTATCTTTGTAGGGATCGCCCACCGTGTCGCCGGTGACGGCCGCCTTGTGCGGGTCTGAACCTTTCCCGCCGAAATGATTGTCCTCAATATATTTTTTGGCGTTGTCCCAGGCTCCGCCGCCCGTTGTCATGGAAACGGCAACGAAAATGCCTGTGACTATGGATCCCATGAGTACACCGCCCAAAGCCTGTACCCCGGCATCCGGACCCATCAGCAGGCGCAGGACCAGACCGACGAAGATAGGAACCAGAACCGGCAACAGTGAAGGGGCGATCATTTCGCGTATGGCGGCCTTGGTCAGCATGTCCACGGTCCGTGAATAATCCGGTTTGGCTTTGCCTTCCATGATGCCCGGGATTTCGCGAAACTGGCGGCGCACTTCATTGACTACGGAACCCGCCGCCCGGCCGACCGCTTCCATGGCCATGGCGCCGAAGACATAAGGAACCAGACCGCCGATGAACAGGCCGATGATGACCGGGGGAGCGGAAAGATCAAAGCTGATGCTGCGTCCCGCCGCTTCCAGAGCGTGCGTATAATCCGCGAAAAGCACCAGAGCGGCCAGACCGGCCGAGCCTATGGCATAGCCTTTGGTTACGGCCTTGGTAGTATTGCCGACGGCATCAAGAGGGTCGGTCACGGACCGGACGTAGGGGGGGAGCTCCGCCATTTCGGCTATGCCGCCCGCATTGTCGGTAATAGGCCCGTAAGCGTCGATGGCCACAATGATGCCGGTCAGGGAGAGCATCGATGTAGCGGCCACGGCAATGCCGTACAGGCCGGCGAGCATGTAGGCCGCGTAAATGCTGAAGCAGACGGCCAGAACGGGCAGGGCGGAGGAGCGCATGGACAGGGCAAGCCCGGCGATGATGTTCGTCGCGTGTCCGGTTTGTGAAGCTTCGGCCACGCGGCGCACCGGGGCATATTCCGTCGAAGTGTAGTATTCCGTGATCCAGACAAGCAGTCCGGTCAACAGCAGGCCCACCAAGGCCGCGCAGTAAAGCCGGAAGGCTGCGCCGCCGCCTATGCCCATTGAAGCCTGCAGCGCGTTGTCCGGCATAAAGAGATAGGTGATGGGCAAAAAGCCTACGACGGCGGCCGCGCCTGCAGCGAGCAGCCCTTTGTACAGCGCCTTCATGATTTTGCCGTCCGGGCCAATGGTGACGAAACGGCATGCGAAAACCGAGGCCAGAATGGAAAATCCGCCCAGAACCAGGGGATACGCGGCCGCGCGCGCTTCCGCGCCCTTGATCAGCAGGGCGCCGAGCAGCATGGTGGCGATGATGGTCACGGCGTAAGTTTCAAAAAGGTCGGCGGCCATGCCCGCGCAGTCACCGACATTGTCGCCGACGTTATCGGCGATGACCGCGGGATTGCGTGGGTCGTCCTCGGGAATCCCCGCCTCGACCTTGCCCACAAGGTCGGCGCCGACATCGGCGCCCTTGGTGAAAATACCGCCGCCGAGCCTGGCGAATATCGAAATCAGGGAACCACCGAAGCCGAGCCCGATCAGAGGTTTGATGACTTCGGCCGGCTCGCCGGCACAGAACAGGTTCAGCAGAACATAATACCCTGCCACGCCGGCCAGACCAAGCCCGACCACGAGAAAGCCGGTGATGGAGCCTCCCTTGAAGGCTACGGCCAAGGCTTCGGACAGCCCTTGCTGCGCTGCCGCTGTAGTACGAACGTTGGCCTTGACGGAAACATTCATGCCTATGAAGCCTGCCGCTCCGGAAAGCGCCGCGCCCAAAGCGAAGCCGAACGCGGTGCCGAACCCCAGGGCTGCCCACAGCAGGATGAACAGCACACAACCGACGACGGCAATAGTCGTGTATTGGCGTTTCAGGTAGGCGGCGGCGCCTTCCTGCACGGCGCCCGCAATCTCCTGCATCCGCTCGTTGCCCGCGGGCAGAGCGGCTATTTCCCTGCCGGAGCGTATCCCGTGTACAATTGCGAATGCTGCGCAGACAAGCGCGAACAAAAGACCGAAGGTCGCCATAAGCTTTCCTCCCTGGTTGGATGCGCTTCTTCGCACGGCGCCGCAAAACGGGCGGCTTCCCGTCCGTTCGAAATGCCGGACGGGCGTGCGTGAGGTGGGTATCGTATAGACGGCCTGCATCCTCTTGTCAATAAACCGGCAATTCGGCCGGAATTTCCTTTATGGTCCGAAGCCTCTCCCTTCAGGGAAATTTCCGCTTGACGCCCGACAGAGTCGGACATACCTTTCCTGCAACGCTTCCCTGCAGGGAGGGGCAATCAAACTTCGATTTTGCGTTGTGCGGCGATCCTTGCAACATTCAGAGAGGGGCAATCCGCCCGGTTCCCGATCTGTCGGGGCGGAGCCGGCCGGCAGACGGAGCCGGTCGTGAATTGAACCATAAGGAAATGATGATGAAAAAAGTTTCGGCTTTGCTTCCGGCCGTCGCTGTAGCGGCGCTGTTGCTGTTTTCTTTTCCTTTTGCAGGCGCAGCCTCGGCCGCGGCTGCGGACGATGCCGTGATAACCCTGCCGCCGCCGGACAAGAGCGGCGGAGTGCCCTTGATGAAAGCTCTGAGCGAGCGCAGAAGCAATCGCAATTTTTCCGAGCAGGCGCTGTCGCGGCAGGATCTGAGCAATCTGCTCTGGGCGGCGTTCGGCGTGAACCGTCAGGACGGCCGGCGCACGGCCCCGACAGCGAATAATTCCCAAAAAGTTGCCGTTTACGCGGCTATGGGCACGGGCGTGTGGCAGTACGACGGCGCGGCGCATACGCTGACCAAAGTATTGAGCCGCGATACGGTCAAGGAATTCGGAGGCGCGCCGCTGACCTTGGTGCATGCCGCCCCCGAAGGATTGCACGGCGCCATGCACTTGGGGTCCGTATACCAGAATGTGGGACTGTACTGCGCTTCGGCCGGTCTGGCGAATGTAGTAAAAGCCACGGGCGTCGACGTGCTGAAAAACGATTTGAAGCTCCCCGAAGGCTACAAGATTTTAATCATCCAGTCCGTCGGCAAGCCGAAATAACTGCCGTTGTCCTTTGCGGCGCAATGGTTGCGTTCGGGGCGGAGTGCCTGCGCGGCGTCCGCCCCGAATTTTTTCTCCGATTGCGGCGCATTTGCAGCAGGTTACCGCACTGTTGTCCGCACGAAGTATCACTTTTCAATCCACTCGGCGTAAATCGCCGCGAGTTCTTCCTCGCTGTACGTCGGTCGCGCATACTGCCCGGCCGTTTTTTTTTGGCGTGAGGCTTCGCCCAGAAGCAGTGCGGCGGCAACGGACACGTTGAAGCTTTGAATCATGCCGTACATGGGTATGTAGACTTCGGCATCGGCCAGGGCGGCAAACTCCGCGTCCAGTCCCCGGTGCTCGTTGCCCAGGACAAAGGCCGCAGGCAGCGTAAGATCCAAATCGTATAGGGATACGGCTGAAGCAGAGCAACCGGCGGCATAGACATGCATGTTCCCGGCCCGCAAGCATGCCGTCAGCGACGACAAATCCCTGTGTCGGACGGTTTTTACCCATTTGCGCGCCGAGGAGGAAGTGCCGGCGGCAAGAGCCGGGAAAGGCGTATCCGTATAATAAAGATGCACTTCGGGCACGCCGAAGGCGTCGCAACTGCGCAGAATCGCCGAGACATTGTGCGGGTCGTGAACGTTGTTGATTACCAGAGTCAGGTCTTTACGGCGGAGGCCGAGTACCTGTCGGATTCTGGCCTCGCGCTCGGCGGTGCGGCGTCTTGTGGAGGGCATACATTGTTTCCGGGGTGGGACGGTGACGGCGTCGAGCCTTGTTTATCCCCAAAATTTTTCGCATCAGCAAGTTCTTTTTTGCACGAACTTGTTCAGTTCCACCAGTACTTCGTTCAAATTCAGCGGCTTTCCTACATGGGCGTTCATCCCGGCTGCGCGGCATTTTTCAATATCCTCTTTCAAAACATTCGCGGTCATGGCAATGATGGGAATAGTTTTTGCCGTTGGTTCATCCATCGCGCGAATGCGGCGCGTGGCCTCCAACCCGTCCATTTCCGGCATCTGCATATCCATGAGAATCGCATCGTATTTATCCGGATTTGCACTGAACAAGTCCACAGCCTGTATGCCGTTTTCCGCGCAGTCGATTTCCACGCTTGTGGGTTCCAGCAGCGTCATTACAATCTCACGGTTGATTTCCACATCCTCCGTCAACAGCAGTCGGCACCCCGCAAAAATATCCTCAATGTTTTCCTGAGGCGTTTCCGATTCGTGAGTGCCGGCAACGCCCATACACTCGTTGATCACGTCGGCCACAGCCGAGGGGAACAGGGGTTTGCATAAAAATTTGTCTACCCCCGCCCGACTTGCCGGCTCTTTGATGTCGTCCCACTCGGCAGCGGAAATCATGATGACTGAGGAGCGTTCTCCCCCATGCTCTTTCAGACGACGGGAGAGTTCGATCCCGTCCATGGCCGGCATACGCCGGTCCACAAAATAGATGGTGTACGGTCCGTTTTTCTCTACCAAGGCCAGGGCGTAGTCGCCGCCGTCCGCCGTGTCGCAGGCAATGCCCAACCCTTGGGCAATCTCCGCGAAATTCTCGCGGACATCCGGCTCGTCGTCAATTATCATGACGCGTATGTCGCTCCAATGCACGCCGGGATCCGGTAACGGCCGCAACGCCCCGTCGCTCCGTGCCAACTTTACTGTAAAAGCGAAGGTAGAGCCTTCGCCCGGCGTCGATTCTACCCAAATACGCCCGTTCATCAACTCGATGAAGTGTCTGGAGATGGCAAGCCCCAATCCTGTGCCGCCGTATTTTCGGGTAATGCCGTTTTCGGCCTGCTGAAAGGGCGTGAACAGACGCGCCTGCTGTTCGGGACTGATGCCTATGCCGTTGTCCGCCACGCTGATCAGTATTTCACACAGCCCGTCGCTTTCGCCCAGAAAAACGGTATCCAATGCTACGGAACCGTCTTCGGGCGTGAATTTCGCCGCGTTGGAGAGTAAATTTGTCACTACCTGGGCCAGGCGTTGATCATCTCCCACCAGCACAGGCGGGATGGCCGGATCAATGTGGACGTTGAAATGCAGGTGTTTGTCGTCCATACGAAAATTGATTATGCCTGCCGCTCGGCTCAGCATTTTTTCAAAGCTGAACGCAACCCGGGCAAGCTCCACCTTGCCTGCCTCGATCTTCGACATGTCGAGGATGTCGTTGATGACGGCCAGAAGATGGTTGGATGCATCCTCTATTTTGCCGAAGGCATAGTCCTTGCGCTGCAGGTCGGTCGCCTTTTTCCCGATGGCCGTCATACCGATAACGGCGTTCAGGGGGGTACGTATCTCATGGCTCATGTTGGCGAGAAACAGGCTCTTTGCCTGGGCCGCGGCGAGGGCGGCCTCAATCCGCTCCTGCAGGGTTCCCACCATTACCTTGAGTGACTCGGCCAGCTTCCGACTTTCGCCTTCCCCGCCGACATCTAGCTTTTCCGCAAGCTGTCGGCGCAATTCCGGGGATTTTTCATACTCGCCGCCGGAAATCATGGCGGAGGCTTCGGTCAGCTTCTCAATCGGACGAACGATATCGTGCGCTACAACTATGGTCGCGGTGAGCGCGAACGCAAATATGATTGCCGAGGCAATCAGTATCGCGACCAGCAATGCGTTGGATGACGCCGTCATTTCGCCTTCGTCGAAGACAACGGCCAGTGTCCAGCCCGTGGACGGCATAATGCGCGTCACGATGTATTCCTTCATCCTCCGCGACCCGATGTCGTATATGGAACTGTTGCCGGCCGCCGCCATCTGCCTGCGCACCTCAGGATAGTGTTCCGGTTCCAGGGCAACAAACTCGGGGTGATGTCCGTCTACAATAATTTTTCCTTTATTGTCGAATATTACGATATAGCCGGTGTTGAGAATTTTGCGCGCGTTCAAATCTCCGATCAGGCTTTCCAGGCTGTAATCCACGCCTACCATACCCAGAGGCTTGCCGGCACGATCGCGGGTCTTGACCATGATGCTGCAAACCATGCCCCCGCCCGTTGTCAGATAAGGTGATGAAATCGTCACCTCCTGCTCGTCGGCCATGACTTCTTTATACCACGAACGCTCACGCGGATCGTAGTGCGGGTTTTTGATTGATCCTTCCGGTGCCTGGGCGTATTGACCGTCGTCATTCGCCATGAATACCAATCCGAAGTTGTTATTTGCGTTGTGTATTTTAATGAATTCATCGTAAATTTTCTGTTCGTAGGGTGGGTGATTTTTATACCAAAGCGTCGTAACTTCAGTGGTATCCAGATAGCTGGTCAATTTTCCGCGGGAATTGCGCACCAGATCAAGATTTGCCAAATACTTTACGTTCATTTCGCCGGGCTCCATAAACGTATGTATCCGCTCCTCAATGCGCTCCAATTGGCTTGTGGACAGGTTGAAAAACGACTCGATCGCGGCTTGGCGTGCGAGAATATAAACGACAGTAGAAATGCATCCGCATACCAGGAACAGGCAGACGGTAATTGTCGAAATCAATCGCCTACGGATAGACAACCGGTTTCCCTCCTTAACAAAATCGGGTCGGTGTCGGCAGGACAAATCGGTCCATGGCCGCTGTGTACCTGCCCGCCGAAAGGGAGGCAGCCGTCTCTGAAATCAGGAATATTACGCTATGCTACGCTATCGGATTGATTATACTGCACGGCAGGGGTAAATACAATACGTTTTTGCGCTGAAGCTCCCGGCTCCTTCACTCTCGAAAAAAAATGATAATATCCTGATATAGCATGTAAATTTAAAGATATGTCCTCGCAGTACGACTTTTGCGAGATCAGATTGCCGACATCTCCCTTGACTTCCGCGCCGGGCAGGGTAAAATACCCTCGTTGCGCACCGTTGAGGTCGTTGGGGTCGGACTCGGCAGACCGGATGCGCGCCGCCGAACATCATACTCTCCCGCGGGGTTGTTATGTCGCACATATTTACAGCCAATCTTTCCCATTCCGGCGATGCCTGGATAGGTGTCGGCCTCATCGGCGTGTATTTTGTATGGATGCTGTATATGGCGTTGATGCGCATTTCCAAAGGTGACCATCTGCATCATTAGGCCGACGCCGATACTGCTTTGCGCGTCGCCCTGCATCCCGCCGTCGGCACGGGAGGGCTCAGGTCCGATGCGAGCCGCGCAGGGGCGATTATTCCCCTTGGATTCTCTATTCATTATCATTTGCCCGGAACCGGTGTCCGCACCACGCACTCTGTTTGCTGCGGACGATTTAGGCCGCTCGGAGGCAACCCGCCGGCACAGGGCTTTTTCCGGTTGCCCGTTGCTTGACATACGAAGCAGCAGAGGGTAAATGCCGCACTCTATCTTTTTGGAGGAATACATGTACGCAGTCATCGAAACCGGCGGTAAGCAGTTCCGCGTCGAGGAAGGCACCCGCCTGCGCGTTGCGGCCCTTGATGCCGAAGTCGGGAGCGAAGTTGTCATGGACAAGGTGCTTTTGCTGGGAGGCGAAGCCCTTGCCGTGGGCAAACCTTATGTGGAAAATGCCAGGGTTGCGGCGGAAGTCCTGGAACACGGACGCGGCGAAAAGATTCTTGTCTTCAAGAAACGGCGCCGGCATGATTCACGACGCAGCAAAGGGCATCGTCAAATGTATTCCGCCGTCCGAATCACATCCATCTCGTCCTGACAGGGAGGCCGGCCATGGCACATAAAAAGGCGGGCGGCAGTTCACGCAACGGCCGCGACAGTGCGGGACAGCGCCGCGGGATCAAACGCTTCGGCGGCCAACCCGTGCTTGCGGGCAACATCATCGTGCGTCAGCTCGGCACCCGCGTGCATCCGGGGACAGGCACGGGGCTGGGCAGGGATTTTACCATTTTCGCCGTCAGGGACGGCATAGTGAAGTTTGAAAAATATGTGCGCAAAAACCGTGTGCTGACCAGGGTGCATGTGCTTCCGGCGCAAGTCGGGTAGGAGGCGCGTTGCGGTCGGCATGCCGACAAAACGCCTGTTGCGCCGCCTTATGCTCCTTTTCTTCGGTTTTGTCGTGCGCGGCCCTGCCTGCGGTGCATTGAAGAGCCGAATGCGGGGTATTCCTGATGCGCTTTGTGGATGAAGCCGTGATTACCGTACGCTCCGGCAAGGGCGGGAGCGGCTGCGTTTCTTTCAGGCGCGAAAAGTTCATCCCCAGGGGAGGCCCGGACGGCGGCAACGGAGGAGACGGCGGCAGCGTCATACTGCGTGCTTCCTGCCGTCTGCTTTCGCTGTATGATTTTCGCCTCAAACGCTTGTATGAAGCCGAAAACGGCAAGCCGGGACAGGGGTCGCAATGCGACGGACGCAAGGGCCGGGATCTGATTCTGGAACTGCCCGTCGGCACGCAGGTGTTTGTGTTGCGCAACGGCCGCCAAGGTGAACTGCTCGGCGATCTGGCCGAAAACGGCGCGGAGTTGCTTGTCGCCGTCGGCGGCAGGGGGGGCAAGGGAAACGAGCATTTCAAATCCGCCGTTGTGCGCGCCCCGCGTTTCGCCCAACCCGGCGAAGCCGGACAGGAGTTCACGCTGGGGCTGGAATTGAAAATTCTGGCGGATTGTGCCTTGCTCGGTCTGCCTAATGCCGGCAAATCCACATTTATTGCGGCGGTGTCCGCCGCCAGACCCAAAATCGCCCCGTATGCCTTCACCACGCTGGAGCCGAATCTCGGCGTCATGCTCGACGACGGCGATTGGGAACGGCGCATGGTTATCGCCGATATTCCCGGTTTGGTAGAAGGGGCGCACAGGGGACGAGGCTTGGGGCATCGTTTCCTCCGTCATTTGGAACGCGCGCGTTTTTTGCTGCATCTGCTGAGCATCGAAGACATCAACCCGGCCGATCCCTTTACGGGCTTTGAACTCTTGAACAACGAACTGGAGTTGTTTTCCCCGGAACTTATGCGGCTCAGGCAGATTGAGGTCATTACCAAGATTGATCTGGCCCCGGATGAGCTTCTGCAGGAGGTATCCGGGCATGCGCAACGCGGAGGGCGCGAGGTTTTTTTTGTTTCCGCCCTGACCGGCCGAGGCATGGAAGCGCTTACGGAGCATATGTGGGCCGTGTGCAGGGAAACGCAGGCCGGTATTCCGAGCAGCGTTTTCCCCGGCTTCAATGCCTCCGCGCCGGAGCCGGACGAAGACGTCCCCGGCGGTGAACGCGAGGACGTCGACGGGAAGTTTGACATCGACATTGTTTACAGCGAATAACCAATGCTTTGTCCGGCCCGGGCAAAGGCGTTTTTTTGTCATCAGACCCCTGCCTGCAAAAGCGGGCTGTGGGCTGATTGCGCAGGCAGGCGCAGTGAAACCCGTAGGATTTTGCGCCGGCGAATCGGCATAATCTTTTTTCACGAGAGGCGGCAAGTTTGGATACAAGGCCTTTCCGGCGCGGCGGACGACAGATAGAACGCATCTGTGATGCCCTCTGTTCCCCGGCTCCCTATCAGACCATGATGCACGAGTCGCCGGGTGACACCCCCATGCCGTCTTTGGAGGCCATGGGGGAAATCATGAGCCGGCTGCGGGCGGCGCTGTTTCCG
>JAITDR010000220.1 GCA_031282465.1 Desulfovibrio sp. | reverse complement strand
TGGGCCAGCAACACGCCGAGGAAGCCGCCGTGAAAACTCATGCCCCCCTTCCAGATCAGCAGGATTTCCAATGGATGCCGGAAATAATAGGCAGGGTTGTAAAACAGCGCGTACCCGAGCCGCGCCCCCAACAATACCCCGAGAAACCCGAAAATAATCACGTCGTCGAACTGCGCGCGCGTAAACGCTCCGCCGCGGGCGGCGCGCAGCCGGCCGAGCAGCACCGCTGCGGCAAAGGCCAGAACATACATGGCCCCGTACCAACGGACCGCCAAAGGACCGATGCTCACTATCTCGGGCGCTATGCGCGGGAATTGCAACATGCGGCGGATGTACATCAGGCCGTCCCGGCACGCAAGGCCGTCCGGCATCATACTGAGCGGCAGCACACGCGCTTGCAACTTCAGGCCGTCCCGGCACGCAAGGCCGTCCGGCCCTGCACGGCCCCGGCCGCCGGAGGCCGCAAAATGAACGCCCCGGTACTCTCAAGAGCGCGGCTCCGCGCAAAAACAATGCGGCCATCCTGACGCGTTGCAGAATTTACTGATTTTATGGTTGCCGTAAAATGCAAAACGTGCGAAAATCACCTGATGAATGTCAGCACAACCCCGACGGCGGCTGCGGACCCGGCGACGGCAGCGGCGGCGGCAGCGGCCCCGGAGCCCGCAACTCCAGAGCCGGCGACGGCGGCAGCCCCGATGCCTGAGAACGCGCCCGCGACAGACTTGCCGCCCCCTACCCCGACAGCCAAACTGCACCATGATGCTCTGCCCAAGCTGGAACTGCCGCCCAATTCCCGTGTCTCCGTGAACTTCAATCCTCTCGGATCCGGCGGCGTGCCGGTTCATGGTGAGTTTCTGGGCACAACGCACTACGAGTTCCTGATCATCCGGCTCCCCAGCATCCCCGGCCTGCGCAGCAAACTGCTGCCGCACATGCGCGTCGACATCAGCTATGTTGCGGACGGTGCGCGCAACCAGTTCGCCGCCGAAATCATCGGCTTTACCCAAAAGCCGGCGTTCCTGCTCTTCACCTCCTACCCCGACCGCATGAGCGTTCTGGAAACACGCAACCACAGCAGGGTGGCCTGCGCTCTGCCGGTCAGTTTCGTTTCCCCTTACGGCGAAGGCGTGGGCATAGTGAGCGACCTGAGCAGGGGCGGTTGCCGGGTGGTGTTCGACATGACCGGCCAGTCGGGGCTGCGCAAGCTCAAGGCAGGCGACAGGCTGGTCCTGCAGACGGCCTTCACCTGGGACAAACCGGCCGCTAAAGGCGTGGGCATTGTGCGCAATGTGGAAATATCGGGAGCGCGCATGACGCTCGGTCTCGCCTTCGGCGAAACAATCGGTGAATTTGTGGATGCGCTGACGCGCTACCTTTCCCTGATTTCCGTGTTGAACTGACGACGGCAATTCCGGCTTTTCCCCTCAAAATTCCAGCAAGGCGGGATGAACGTATGGAAACAGTGTGTCTGAACAAATCGGACGATGCCTTTGTAAAGGCCGTGGAAGCCGAAAGCGGTCAGCGCGTTTCGCGCTGCTACCAGTGCGGCAACTGTACGGCCGGTTGTCCCATGTTCTTTACCTTCGACTACTCCGTAAGCAGAATCATGCGCCTGATCCAGGCCGGGCAAAAGGAGCAGGTGCTTTCCTCCTCAGCCGTGTGGCTGTGCGCAGGCTGTGAAACCTGCACGCAACGATGTCCGAACGAAATCGATGTGGCCGGGGTCATGGACGCCTGCCGACACATCGCCCGCCGCGAGAAAAAATTCGGTGCCCGTGCGGTAAGCGCTTTCTTCAAGGCCTTCATGGATTCCGTGCGCTTCAACGGACGCTCGCACGAAGTCGGAACCATGGCCCTGTATATGCTTTACACGGGCCGGGTCTGGACGGACGTGGAACTCGCTCCCAAAATACTCCCCAAAGGTAAAATGCCCCTGTTGCCGCACCGCATTGCCGGACGCAAGGAAGTCGCGGAAATCATCAACCGCTTCAATCAGGGACTGTCGGACCCGGACCTGGTCCGGGCCGGGCCGGCAACGCACGACGCATCCGCAAAGGAGGCCGTTTCATGAGCAGGATAGATGTGGGCTATTTCCCCGGCTGTTCGGGGCTCGGCACGTCCATGGAATACGAACGCTCCACCAGGGCGGTCTGCCGGGAACTCGGCATAGGTCTGCGGGAAATTCCCGACTGGAACTGTTGCGGCTCTACGCCCGCCCATTCCACGGACTCCGCCCTCTCCGCAGCCCTTGCCTCGCGGGTGTTCGCCCAAGGTGAAAAAGCCGGGATCGGCGATGTGATTACCCCCTGTCCAAGTTGTCTCAAAAATCTGCGCGTCGCCCTCGAACACATGGAAGACCCGCTCTTTACCGCGCGCGTCGAAGCCCTGACCGAACGTCCCCTGCAAATGCGCCACAGTATCAGGTCCGTCCTCCAGGTCATAATCGAGGACGTCGGGACGGAAAGGATCAAGTCCCGCGTCAGGCGCAGTCTGAAAGGGCTGAAGGTCGTCCCCTATTACGGCTGTCTCATGACCAGGCCGGAAAAGCTCATGCGCTTCGACGACCCGGAAAACCCCGTCGCCCTGGACCGCCTGCTGGAAGCGCTGGGCGCGGAAGTCCTCGCCTTTCCGCTGAAAACGGACTGTTGCGGCGGCTCCTTCGCCATACCCGCGCGCAAGGTCACGCCGCGCCTGGCCGGGCGCATTCTGGATATGGCGGGCGAAGCGGGCGCTGATGCCGTGGTTGTCGCCTGCCCCCTGTGCCAGATGAACCTGGACCTGCGCCAGGGACAGATCCGGGCAGGCGGCATCGACCGCGTGCTGCCGGTTCCCTATTTTACCCAGTTGATGGCCTACGCCTTCGGGTTGCCGGAACAGGAGGCGGCTTTCAAAAAACTTGTCCAGGACGTACAGCCGGCCTTCGCCTGCATGAGCCGCAGGGCCGCGGACATTGAAGCCGAAGAACGCAAGGCGGCTGCCGCCGAAGCGGAAAAAGTCCGTCTGGCCGCGGAACGGGCAGCCAAAGCGGCGGAAAAGGCAGCGGAAAAGGCGGGAACGAAAGATGCCGCCCCGGACGGCGCAGGCAAAAAAAGCGCCGCCGCGAAAAAACCCAAAGACAAAGCGGACGCCGACGGAGGTGAAGCATGAAAATTGGAGTCTTCATCTGTCACTGCGGCAGCAACATCGCAGGCACGGTGGACTGTGCGGGCGTGGCTCAACGCGCCGCGGTCTATCCGGACGTGGTCTACTCCACGGACATCATGTACGCCTGCGCCGAACCCGGCCAGGACGCCATCATCGCCGCCATCAAGGAACACGGACTGACCGGCGTCGTGGTCGCCTCCTGTACCCCCAGGATGCACGAGCCTACCTTCCGCAAGGCCGTGGAACGCGCCGGCCTCAACCGCTATATGTTTGAAATGGCCAATATCCGCGAACACGTTTCATGGATAGGCAAAGACAAGGAGGCCAACACCAACAAGGCCGCCGAACTGGTGCGCATGGCTGCGGCCAAGCTGCGCCTGAACAGGGAACTCAAACCCAAGTCCTTCCCGGTAACCAAGCGCGTGCTGGTCATCGGCGGCGGCGTGGCGGGCATCCAGGCCGCCCTGGACGCGGCCGACGCCGGACTCGAAGTGGTCATGGTGGAAAAACAGCCGACCATCGGCGGCAAAATGGCCAAACTGGACAAAACCTTTCCCACCGTGGACTGTTCGAGCTGCATACTCGGCCCGCGCATGGTGGACGTGGCCCAGCACCCGAACATCACCCTGTACGCCTACTCCGAACTTGAGGAAGTTTCCGGCTATGTCGGCAACTTCGACGTAAAAATACGCAAAAAGGCCACCTATGTGGATTGGGACAAATGTACGGGCTGCGGCCTGTGTACGGAAAAATGTCCTTCGAAAAAGTCCTATGACCGCTTCAACGAAGGCGTGGGGCCGACCACCGCAATCATCATCCCCTTCCCCCAGGCCATACCCAAAAAGGCCAGCATAGAACGCGACTACTGCCGGCTGTTCAATCAGGGCAAATGCGGGGTCTGCTCCAAGGTCTGCCCGACGGGAGCCGTCAACTACGCGATGCAGGACGAATTCGTGGACGTCAAGGTCGGCGGCATCGTCGCGGCCACGGGCTACGACCTCGTCGACTGGACCGTATACGGCGAATACGGCGCGGGACGTTACCCCGACGTTGTGACCTCCCTGCAGTACGAACGCATGCTGTCGGCCTCCGGTCCCACGGGCGGGCATATCAAGCGCCCCTCGGACGGGAAGGAACCCAAAAACGTCGTCTTCGTCCAGTGCGTCGCTTCCCGCGACCCCTCCATAGGGCGGCCGTACTGTTCCGGGTTCTGCTGTATGTACACGGCCAAACAGGCCATTCTGACCAAAGATCACATCCCCGATTCGCAGAGTTACGTCTTTTACATGGACATCCGCTCGCCGGGCAAGGGCTACGACGAGTTCACCCGCCGGGTGCAGGAAGAATACGGGGCCAAATACGTGCGCGGCCGCGTTTCGATGATTTACCCCAAGGGCGACAAACTGATTGTGCGCGGCGCCGACACGCTGATGGGCGGACAGGTCGAGGTGGAAGCCGACCTCGTGGTGCTGGCCGTCGGCGGCGAAGCCGCCGCGGGTTCCCCCGGTCTGGCCGAAAAACTGCGCATCTCCTACGACGGCTACGGGTTCTTCATGGAAGGGCACCCCAAGCTCAAACCCGTGGAAACCAATACGGCCGGCGTGTTTCTGGCCGGGGCCTGCCAAGGGCTCAAGGACATCCCCTCCTCCGTGGCCCAGGGCAGCGCGGCCGCGGCCAAGGCCATAGGTCTGCTTTCACGCAACATGCTGGATTCGGACCCGCAGATCGCCTCCGTGTCCGTCAACCGCTGCGTCGGCTGCCGCAAATGTATAGAAGTATGCCCCTTCAAGGCCATCCAGGAAATCGACATGCGCGGACAACCCAAGGCCGAGGTTATTGAAACTGTCTGTCAGGGTTGCGGGCTGTGCAACGCCACCTGCCCGCAGGGCGCGATTCAACTCTCGCATTTCACCGATAACCAGATTCTCGCGGAAGTGGAGGCCCTATGTCGGTTCTAGAAGGAAAAGAACTCCGCATCGTCGGTTTTCTCTGCAACTGGTGTTCCTACGGCGGGGCC
>JAITDR010000190.1 GCA_031282465.1 Desulfovibrio sp. | reverse complement strand
GAACTGTACCGGGATGTGCTTGCGTTGCGGCCTGATCTGGTGGTCAACGACATGCTGAACACCGGCGCAGACTATATGCGGCCGCTGAAAGAAGCCGGGCTGCGCCTGGTGAATTTTGAGGACGAAGGGCCGGGTGCGGCGTTCGCCGACCTTGTGGTCAACGCCCTGTACGAGCGCGCCGGGAACGACGACCCCCGGCTGCTGTACGGACACGAAAACTTCTGCCTGCGCGATGAATTCGTCAACGCCGTGCGCAAACCCTTTTCGCCGAAGGCCGAACAGGTGCTGGTCACGTTCGGCGGCACGGACGCTTCCGATTTCACCCGCAAAAGCGTGGACGCGCTGTACGATCTCTGCATGCGGGGCGAAAAGCCTTTGAAGCTGCGCATCGTGGCCGGCCCCGGCTATGCCCATCAGGAGGCCCTGAAGGCGCACCTCGCCCGCCTGGACCCCGGAGGGCGGCTGCTCTCCTACACCCACGCGACCAACATCATGTCCTCCGAGATGGAACGGTCGGACTTTGCCGTATGTTCGGCCGGGCGCACGGTGTATGAACTCGCTCACATGCGTATCCCGGCGATAGTGCTGTCGCATCATGAACGCGAGGACATGCACAGCTTTGCCCGCCCGGACAACGGATTCTTGTACCTCGGCGTGATGAATCCGTTCCGCGCGGGCGATTTGCGCGCTGCCTTTCTGCGCGCGACAGACGCGCAGGAACGGCGCCTGTTGCGCGAACGTCAGGAGCAGTTCGATTTCACGGGCAACAAGGCGCGCGTCGTCGCCCGCATACTGAGTCTGCAGGGAAAACACAGTGCGGCAACGCTGTCGGACATCGGCAACCGCGACGAACATTGAGGTGGAGTTTGGGGAGGGAATCATTCCCTCCCCAAAAATCAATACGGATAACATCCATAACGGAATTTCCGGTTAAGTGATTTCCGATGAGCGTAACCGCGTTGATCCAGGCCCGTATGGGTTCCACACGTCTGCCCTGCAAGATGCTGCTCAGTCTGCACGGGTTGCCGGTCATAGACTGGGTGGTGCGCCGCACGGCGAAGTCGCGCCTTTTGACGCGCATAATCGTTGCCGTTCCGGATACTCCTCTGGATGATGTGTTGGACGTCCACCTGCGCGCCCGAGGGGTCGAGGTTTTCCGGGGACCGGAGCGGGATGTGCTGAAGCGCTTCACGGCGGCTGCGGATGCCCTGGTCGGCGCGGAGCCGGGCGCGCTGATCGTGCGTGTCTGCGCCGACAATCCCCTGATCTGGGGAGGAGAAATCGACGCGCTGATCCGGCGCAGGCAGGCTATGGGGAGCGCCCCCCCCGATTATCTGTACAATCATGTGCCGCTGAACAATCGGTATCCGGACGGGCTGGGCGCGGAAATTATTTCCGCCGACCTGTTGCGTCTGCTGGAGAGGAAGGCCGCGCGTCCCGCGCACCGGGAACATTGTCTTTCCTACATCACGGACAATCCGGACGCTTTCACGATTCAGACCTTTGACCCCGAGGACCCGCGCCTGCACCGCCCGGATGTCGAACTGGACCTGGACACCCCGGAGGATTTCCGCAAACTGTCGTTGCTCCCCCTGCACCCCGACATGGAACCGGCCGACATCATCGCGCTTTTCCCCAAGGCGGGAGGATGATGTTGCTTCAAGGGGAAACTGCCGTGCCTCCGGCATACATCTGCTTGCGCAGGGCGGTTGCAGCGTCGGACGCTTTTTGAAATTCCATTGTCGGGATGCAGTCCGCTATCCCGGATACCGCATCAAGCGTTTCACCGGCAAGGGCAAGCCCGAAAAAAATTCTTGACGAAATATCGGAAAATGTGTGTCGATAGTAAATCAACTTGACCGGGATAGGCAGCACACGAATTGACCGATCCGCACCGATCCGTCAGAAGGCAGGGGTGGAAGAAATCCTGCAGAGAAGGACCAGCCGATCCACACTGACCCCGAGTCATGCGTTGACAGTCGCCAGGCCGGCGGCGAAGCGTCGCCAGGGGCACACGCAGGCCGGAAATAGAGCGGCGAAAATGATATTCCGGGGTGCCGCCGTTGTCGTCAAGACGGGAATCTCACCTTTTCTTTGAAATTACTCTACATCCAGATGTAAAAAAGGAGGATTACAGATGTCGGCAGGTAACCTCAAACCGCGTTGGGGGCAGCCCCTGACTGGAATCATCTCCACTCTCGCGTTCTTCGGTATTGCCTGGGGAACTTGGTATCTTCTCGGTGACCCGCGCGGGCCGGTCGGCTGGTTCCCCCAGCCCTTTGTTATGATCCTGGCCATGATGATCCTGGTGGGCGTGTGGCAGCACATGCTGTTCGGCAACTGGCCCTTCCAGAACCTGCCCTTTCCCGTTCAGGGCGTGACCATGACCGTCGTCAACGTCCTCATCGTCTGGTTCGTCATCGAAGTATTCTTCTACCGCTTCATGGGCGCGGGCTTCAATTTTTTTGATTATTACGGCCTCGTGGACAACGGGAAGAGCGGCAACATCGCGCGCGCCGCTGTCGTCGGCTTCGTACTGATCGGTTTTTTCGTGTATCCCGTGTTCACTATCCTTCTTGCCAAATGGCCCGTGGACAACTGCAACATAACCCAGCCCAGAAAAGGCGTGGCGGAACTCTGCGTGGGCAACTCCCTGACCATGATTTTTTTCGCGCTGTTCGTGGCCCCCATGTTCACCCAAGGCGCGGGCACTCCTGCCTGGTGGACCGGGATCGCGGGCACGAACCACCTGCACTGGACCTTTGGCTGGTATGAGTGGTGCGTCGTGGTGCTCTTCCTCACCGCCACCGTATGGAGAGGCAAACCCTGGAGCGTCCTTCCCCTCGCGCAACCCGCCAGGGGATTCGCGGCCGCCGTGCTCCTGATTGCCCTTTCCTACGCCATTGCGGTCTTCTGCAACAACGTGCTCACTCCCCGGATCATTCCTGCGGAAGCCCTTGAGTTCGCCGTGAACACAATAGCGGCGGCCAATCCCACAGCTGACGCTGCCGTATTGCAAGTAGCGCAGGATAGAGAAATTATGCGCGCGCTTTGGCACCATGCGGCTGAAATCGCCGGTTTCTTCCTGTTCCCCTTCCTGATCTGGCACAACTTCTTTGACGATGCCGCCCCCGGCGATATCGACGGCTGGGGCGCTTTCCTGTTCCGCACCGTCGGCTGCGTCATCCTCGCCGCCGTCGGCTACTACCTGTATTACCATGTGAACTGGGGCTTCTGGGCGCTGGGCAACCCGCACATGGGCAACACCATCGGCGAACGCTGGATCGCCGGCGAATCCCTGCTCTGGAACTTCTGGTTCGTCATCCCGCTGCTCTGGTCCGCCTGGTTCTTCAACAAGTGGCCCTTCTATGTGGTGGACGACCACTAGTACCTTGCGTCATCTAAATATTTGGATATAATCTCTTCAGCTTTACCCGCGCATCCGCAGTGGTAAACTGCCAATCGACACATTTACTTTCTTCGTTGCGACAAGTTTCCCAAGCGGACAATTCCTCTCTCAAAGAAGCCAAATTATCAATTCTTCGGCTTAAACATTGAGAACTCATAACACTCAACTCAATCTCCGCAATGTTCAGCCAACTGCCGTGTTTCGGCGTGTGGTGCATCTCAAGCCTTTTAGCCAAACTCAAAGCTTTCTCCGGTGGGAACGCTTCATAAAGAGATGAAATCGTATGCGTGTTCAAATTATCGGATACCAAGACGACCTTTTTCGCATCGGGATAATGAATTGTAAGTAACTTGTCAATTTGATCAGCCCAATCGACTTTAGTTCTGCGTTCCCTTGCCTCTTGATGTCTCTTCCCCACAAGCGGTTCCGTGAAGATAAAGATACTGCATGTGCCGTGCCTGACATATTCACTGTCTTCTCTCTTAGGGCTACCTGAATTCATGGGAATAGGCGCTCGCGCTTCACCTAACAGTTGATAAGGTTTTTCATCCATGCAGACAACAGGGGACTTTGGATCATACGGCCTGTGATATACCTCTAATACATCTTCCATAGCGGCTACAAATGCAGCATTGCGCTCTGGTGGTATACACCAACACTTTTTTTGATGAGGTTTAAGTGGAGTTTTTTTAAAAGGCGGCCGATCGTATTGTCAGAAATATGATCGACAATGCCCAATTCCACTACTTTTTTCTCTAACAAACGCAATGTCCAACGCGAAAAACCTTTCGGCGCCTCTCCGCAAGCAAGAGCAATGATACGAGCTTCAACATCGCCTGTCACGATAGGGGTAATCGGCGGTGTTTTCCGTTTTTTTCGGGTTAATATCTCGTCTATACTTTTTTCTGTAAATGCCTTTGCGACATTGTACACCGTAACAGCGCTGACACGACACGACAGTGCAATTTCCGATCGACTCTTAACTTGGCCCGCATTTTCGTCCAAATGAAGCAGTATATTCGCTCTTGTTATTTTACTTGCAGCGTTATTGCCGTTTTTTACCGTTTTCAGTAATTGCTGCCTTTCCGTTTCGGTTAAGTATACTTTGTACTTTTTGGTCCTCATTTGCTGTACCTCCTTCGTTTCGGTCGATAGCGGATGGGTACATTCTATTATAAATTTTTAAAGGACGCAAGGTACTAGATTTTGAAAACACGCTCTAAATCCTGCATGCGGCGTACAGTCTGCCCGCGAGAGGGCGGGAATAGATGCGGACACGGCTCAGGACCCAGAAAGTCCCCTTGTCCTTGGCTTTGAAACGATGCACGGCCGATGGCCGGCCAGGAGGATTCGGCCCTTCCGCTGTGGTGAAGCATACCGTGAACCCGACCTCTTTTGCCAGACACGCGGCCTCGTCGCTGTACTTGCCCCAAGGCCAGCAGAGGCTGCGCACCTCGCGCCCGAGCATCTTTTCCAAGTCTTCCTTGCCTCCGGCCAGTTCCCGACGCATGCGCGCACGACCTTCTGCCGGCGTTTCAAAGCGGCCCATATTCCCCGCAAAACGCCCGTATAGGCGCTCAAGGTCGGCAAGCCCCGCTGCACTGCGGGCGAAGCGGCGCATTGCGGCAAAGTTCTGGGGAACAAGGGCTTTTACGGCCTCCACAAAAGCGGGATTGAGGACGAAAGCCCGGTGCAGCAGGCCCGGCCCGACCCTGAAGTCCGGCAGCCCGAAGACGACGTCGAGGTCGGTGTAAAAAAACGTCCGACCCAGGGATAGCGGCAGGAAAGGGACATTGTATTCCGGGCCGAGAAAGACGCCGTAATGCCCGCGCCCGTGCGACGCGGGAGTCAGCGTACCGTCGGCGTCCATAGCCTTCAGTTCGCCGCTGTTGAGAAAAACATCGCGCCGTATGGGGCCGTCCGCGCCCAGTTCCACAGGCAGTCGGGCTTCCGGGAAAAGCGGCGCCCTGCCCGCTTTCAGATCTTCGGGGGAAACGCGGGCCGCGTCTTCGGCGATGCGTTCGGTCACGACGAAGACTGCGCCTCTGTGCCCGTACTTGTGCAACAGCGGCAGGGCATACAGATAGTTGTCGAAAAAACCGTCGTCAAAGGTGATGAGCAGCGACTTCTCCGGCAGGCTTGCTCCGTGCAGCAAAAACTCTTCGGCCTCGCGCAGCCCGACGCCGCGTATCCCGTGTTCGGCAAGCGCCCGACAGTGTTCCTCGAAACGCGTCGGGGAAACGGTAATGGCCCCGGCCCGGCAGTTCACATAGTGGTACATGGCGGCGGGGAGACTTTTCGCGCCTGCTCTTTTCATCGGCATCACGCTTGACTCTTACCGGACCGGACTTATTTCCGCAAGAGGGAACGGGCAAAAGGAGACAACGCTGTGGGCGTGGAATATAAAAATTATTACAAGATTCTCGGCGTGGAGAAAAGCGCCTCGGCCGACGAGATTAACAGGGCGTACAAAAAGCTGGCGCGCAAGCATCATCCGGATTTGAACCAGGGCGACAAGAAGTCCGAGGAACGCTTCAAGGACCTCAATGAAGCGCACGAGGTGCTGAAGGATCCGGAAAAACGCAAGCTGTACGACCAATTGGGGCCGAACTGGCAGGAAGGCCGGAATTTCCGGCGGCCGGCGGGCTTTGAAAACGTGCGCTTTGAATTCGGCGGCATGGACGGGGCATCGGGCTTCAGCGACTTTTTTGAAAGTCTGTTCGGCGGCGGGAGGCAGGAATTTTCCGGGACGATCGGCGGCGGCAGGGCGCGCCGGGGCCGTGATATGGAGGCCGGCATCACGCTAAGCCTGGAGGAAGCCTTTCACGGAGGCAAAAAAACCGTTACCGTATCCGGTGGGCCGAGCACGGCCCCGCGTTCTCTGGAAGTGAACATCCCGGCGGGCATCAGGAACGGTGCGCGTATCCGTCTGACCGGCCAGGGCGGCCCGGGCAGCCCCGGCGCACCTGCCGGCGACCTGCTCCTCAAGGTGAACATTGCCGCGCACCCGGAATTCAGTCTGGACGATGTCGATGTGCTCTACGATCTGCGCCTGCCCGCTTGGGACGCTGCCCTCGGCGTCCGCGTCACCATTCCCACGCTTACCGGCAAAGTGGAATTGAACGTGGCGCCCGGCACCTCCAGCGGGAAAAAGCTGCGCCTGCGCGGCAAGGGATTGGGCAGCGGGAAAAGCAAAGGCGACCAGATCGTGCGCATCTCCATAGATGTGCCCGCCGCGGCGTCCTCTGAAACGCGCAGGTTGTGGGAAGCTCTCCGTATTGCAGCCGACGGGACGGCGTTGTAACAATATTTCAATTGCAGTGAGAACTCGGTATAATTGTTTATGCCCGGATGGTGGAACAGGCAGACACAAGGGACTTAAAATCCCTCGACCGAAAGGTTATGCGGGTTCGACCCCCGCTCCGGGCACCAACCGAACATCCGCGAAAGTCCGCATAAGTACGTAAGAACTTGTGCGGACACGCTTTTTAGCGCCCGTTAACCCATGTCTAACAAGGCACGCATAAAAACCGCATCGGAAACCGCCTTATTTGCCTTTTTATGCATCTTCCTAAAAAATATATCTAATAATTTCAGTATATTAATTTTTTTATAGT
>JAITDR010000020.1 GCA_031282465.1 Desulfovibrio sp. | reverse complement strand
ATAATCATACCGCAGCCGTCAGATACGGTTTTCTTTTTGGTACTTGGAAGGACATTTGGTCATAAGGGTCACGGCCTTGAATGCCTTTTCACCCTGAATGCCGCCTTCCACAATAACTTCCGCTCCGGCTTTGAAGGTATCGGGAACAGGCCCCTCGTATTCGACCCACAAGGTTTTTTCCGCATTGTCCTTGTCTTCAAGCTGAAACCTGACACCGGCGCTGTTGTCCAGACGGGTCAGTCCGTCTTGCCGGACGGTGCCGAACAGTCTGGCCGAGTGCAGTTTATCTCCCGGCAATAATAACGCCTCAGAAACATTAAGAAAATAGACGGAACTCTCGGAGATGCCGGAAAATACAAGGTATCCAGCCCCGCCGAGAAAAAGCAGCAAGGCTGCCGTGTAAAGACCTTTTCCGGATTTTTTCGCCATACCGCGTTCCGGCGCCCCATGGTTTTGTCGTGTGCGCAGAATGACCATACATACTTTCCCGGAACCGGGCAAGAGCGACACAGTCCGATCAGCCTGCATCAATGACATTTTGCCGAATCGGCAGGTGTGCCGAAAGGTGAATGCCGCTTGACTCCCGGCAATGCCGGGAATACTTTTCCCCGCACCCTTCTCTTACGGAAGGACAATGTTCCCGGCAAGCATCCGCCGGGCCGGCGTTATCCGGCGGACGGAGCCCGTTGCAGGTTGCCGCACGCCGCACAGTGTCGGGAGAGGTATACTTTGCGGAAAACGTCGCTTCCGGTCCCCGCGAAAAGGCCCGCGCCATGCGCATAGCTGTATGGAACACGGCCTTTCTGGGTGACGCCGTGCTGACCCTGCCGCTGATTCAGAGTCTGCGCCTGCGTTTTCCGAAGGCGGAAACGGATTTTCATGTGCGCAGCGGGCTTGAAGACCTTTTCCGCCCGCACCCGGCCCTGAACGCCGTGTTCGGGTATGCCAAGGACGGCCGTTCGGGGGATGGACTTTTTGCGCAGGCGCGGCGTGCTGCAGCGCGCCGTTGCGACCTGTGGATTTCCGCCCACGGCAGTTTCCGAAGCGCCCTCATTGCCGCCCTGGCAGGCGCCGATGAGCGCATAGGCTACGCCGGCCCGGTCTGGAGTAAGCTGCTGTATACAAAAACGGTTCACAGGCGCTTCGGAGAAATGCACGAAATCGACCGCCTGCTTGAACTGTTGCGACCCTTAGGTGACGGTCCCCGCGTCGATTGGCCCGAGATCGCCCTGGACCCGATATCGGCCCGTAAAGCCGGAGAATACTTCGCGCGCCTGCCGGGGCCGGTCTTGGGGATACACCCGGGGTCGATGTGGGCGACCAAACGCTGGCCTGAGGAATACTACGCCGAAGTCGGCGCAAGAGCTCTGGCGCACGGCGCATCCGTGTTGCTCTTTGCCGGCAAAGGCGAGGAAGCCGTATCACGGGCCGTGCGCGCGATGATTGCCGATAAACCGGACGGCCGCGCAGCGGAAAAGCAGGGCCGCCTGCATGATTTCGGGGGCCGCCTGTCCCTGCCCGACCTCGCGGCCTTTCTAAGCAGGCTCTCCTGTTACCTCGGCAACGATTCCGGTCCCATGCATCTGGCTTGGGCGCAACGCAGGCCGGTTACGGCCGTATTCGGGCCGACCGTGGAGAAACTGGGCTTTTTCCCGCGCGGGAAAAGCGCATCGGTGATTGAAAAAGACCTGCCCTGCCGGCCCTGCGGCCTGCATGGGCCTGTGAGCTGTCCGTTGCGGCATCACCGCTGCATGAGAGACATTCACCCCGACGAGGTGTGGGACGACGTGCGCCCCAAACTGCTGAACGGGAGAAAAGCATGATTGCCTGCATTGAAGGAAAACCTGCCGAGCGCGCAGAAAACGCGTGCCTGATCCTCACCTCCGGCGGGGTCGGCTACGAAGTCAACCTGACCGCCCCGGCTCTCTCGCGTCTGCCCGCAACGGACGAAACCGTACGTTTTTTCACGGCAACCGTCGTTCGCGAAAACTCCTTGGAACTCTTCGGGTTTGAAACCTGGGATGAACGGCAGGTCTTCCTTACCCTCATATCCATCGCCGGGGTGGGACCGCGCACGGCCATGTCCGTCTTGTCCGTGTTCAACCCCGACGATCTGCGCCGTCTGGTCGCCGCAGATGATGCCGCCGCCCTGACTCGCGTTTCCGGCATAGGCAAGAAAACCTGCCGAGTGATTTTTCTGGAACTGAAATACAAGCTGAAAGGCGAAGCCCCCGCGACGCCCGGCGTTCCGCCGAAATCCGGCGGCGTTCCCGCAGATGCGGTGGCCGGCCTGATGAATCTGGGCTATGAGGAAAAAGAGGCCGAACGTACCGTGAAGCTGGTGCTGGACAAGGAAAACGACCTGGACGTGGGCGAGGCCTTGCGCGCCGCTCTTAAACATCTGGCACGGAGCAGAACCTGATGCTTGTGTACAAGCACGTCGCCCTTGAACATCCGACGCGGGGCAGGACGTAATGCCGGGGTACAAACACGGTGCTCCCGTCCCCGACGAACAACTCAGACCCGGAAAACTGGACGAGTTCATCGGTCACGAAGACCTGCGCGCCAACCTGAAAGTCTACCTCAAAGCTGCCAGGGAACGGGAACAAGCGCTGGATCATGTACTTTTTCACGGCAACCCCGGCCTGGGCAAAACCACCCTGGCCCAGATCATGGCTTCCGAGCTGGGCGTCAACATGGTGTCCACATCCGGGCCGGTGCTGGAACGCAGCGGCGATCTTGCGGCCATACTCACCAATCTTTCCCGCAACGACATCCTCTTTGTGGACGAAATCCACCGTATGCCCATAGCCGTCGAAGAAGTCCTCTACCCCGCCTTGGAAGATTTCAAGCTGGATCTGGTCATCGGTCAGGGACCGGGCGCGCGCACGGTTAAAATAGATTTGGAACCCTTTACCCTTGTCGGAGCCACAACGCGCATCGGCCTGCTGTCTTCGCCCCTGCGCGACCGTTTCGGGGTCATCATGCGCCTGGAATTTTACTCGCCCGAAGAACTTGCGCGCATCGTCAAACGCACGGCGCGCATCCTCAACGTGAGTATAACCGAAGAAGGCGCTTTGGAGATAGGCCGCAGGTCGCGCGGCACTCCCCGTATCGCCAACCGCCTCCTGCGCCGGGTGCGGGATTTTTCCGTCGTCGGAGGCGCGGCCGGCATCGGCGAAGCCGAGGCCGCCGACGCGCTCTCGCGCATGGACGTGGACGAAAGCGGGCTGGACCAGATGGACAGAAAACTGCTCTCCGTTCTCATCGAGTACTACGGCGGCGGCCCCGCCGGCCTGAAAACCCTTGCCGTGGCCTGCAGCGAAGATGTGCGCACCATTGAGGACATCTACGAGCCCTACCTTATCCAGAGCGGCTTTCTCAAACGCACGCCGCGCGGACGCGTGGCTACCGCCAAAGCCTACAGGCATCTGAACCGGCTCGGATGAACGGAGTCGAGGTTCTACCCCGACCCTCGGCCTTGCGCCTGCTCAGGCCGATGTTCACAACCGACGGCCCCCTGTTCCGTCACTCTCCGCCAATGCCTCGGCCAGAGACACAATGTCCAGAAAAGCCTGCCGCGTTCCGCCGCAATTTTGCGCGTACATTTGCGCATATCCTGAAAAAGGCCGGAGCAAGGGCGGCGCCTGTTGCCAGAAATCCGGGGAGCCGAGCATAAGCTCCGGCCGCGTCCGGAAAGCGGCAACGCTTTTCAGGGCAAATGCGGCGGCGGCGGCGGACAGTTCGGCATCTATGCGGGGATGCGAAGCGCGCAGACGCCTGCGCGCCTCCACGGCCGCTGCCTGCGGCAACAACCCGAAAACGCTTCCGAACCAGGCTTTCCAGAAACGCGCCGGCGCAATCCGCTCCCCGGCAACGCCGGCGGCCACAGCCTGATGTCGCCCGCGGACCTTTCGGGAATTGCGGGAACCGGCTGCTGCCGTCGCCTCGGCATTATCTTCGGGCGGAAAAAGGCTTTCCAGGTCATACAGTCCGAGTGCGTCCCTTCTGCTGCGCAGCAGTTTCACTCCCTCTCCCGGATGCCGCGCGGCAACGACTGTGTCCCCCGCGCGACCGAGCAATCTTCCGGTCAGCAGCGCGATGCCGGCATCGGAGAGCATCTCCCGGCATACGGTCCGCGGTCGTGTGCAATGCCAGCACCCTGCGCACTCCAGGTCCGCCTGCACGATGAACTGCCCCGAGGAAAACGGGCCGGTTTCCCTGGGATTCACCGGCCCGAGGCTCAGATTCAGCACAGGGACGCCCAAGTAGTCGGCGATGTGCATGGGGCCGGTGTCCGGGGTGATAAAAAGGTCCAGTGAGGCGATAAAGTCCGCCAACGCGCGTACGCTGAAACGCCCGGTCAGGTTCAGGGCATGGGCATGCAGTTTTGCGGCGACGTCCCGGCCGAGTTCCTGTTCCGCAGCCCCCCCCAAAAGCACGGGCTTGTGCCCGAATTCGAGCAGACGGCGACACAGCCCGACCCAGAACGCGGCGTCGGGGCGCTTGGCGGCCTCGCTGGCTCCCAGAAAAAGGCCGATGCGCGCGCCCTCTTTGCCCTCGGCAAAAACGCGCGCGCTTCGTCCGCAAGGACGCGGTGCCGTCTGCGCGGGAAAAATGTCCAGCCCGTGCAAATCGGCCCAATGATACATATTGTAATAATTGTTGTGGGTCAGTGAAGCGCGGTACAACTGCCAGTTTCCGTCTACATAAAGGCGCCCCGCGCCGTCCGAGCGCGGACCCAGACTGCGCTCGCTTTGTAAACGCCCGGCCAGCGCCGCCGCCTCCCGGCGATGGCTGAGATTGACGACCAGATGATAACGTTGCTGTTCCAGACGAGCGGCTGCTTCGTATTCGAAATACACGGCAGCGGGGGACAAGGGCAGCAACGGCTCGAAAAACGCCTTCTCGCCCAGCACAATCAGAGGATGACCCGGAAACATGCGCCCGAGGCCG
>JAITDR010000170.1 GCA_031282465.1 Desulfovibrio sp. | reverse complement strand
CGCGAACTCTGGGAAAAATCCGGCCACTACGACAATTACCGCGAAAACATGTACTTCACCGAAATCGAAGGCGACGCCTACGGCATAAAACCCATGAACTGCCTGGGCCACATGCTCATCTACGGCAGAAAGCCGCGCAGTTACCGCGAAATGCCCGTGCGCTTCATGGAACTCGGCGTGGTCCACCGCCACGAAATGAGCGGCGTGCTGCACGGACTGCTGCGTGTGCGCCAGTTTACCCAGGACGACGCCCACATCATCTGCCGCCCCGACCAGCTCGAAGACGAAATTATCGGCGTCATCACTTGGGTGCGCGACATCTTCACCCTCTTCGGCTTCAACTATAAACTCGGTGTCGCCACCCGCCCGGAAAAATACATAGGTACCCCCGAGGCCTGGGAGCGCGCCACTGCCGCTCTGATCGGAGCGTTGGAGCGCCTCGACCTCTCCTACACTCTGTATGAGGGCGACGGCGCTTTCTACGGCCCCAAAATAGACTGCCGGGTCACGGACAGCCTGGACCGGGAATGGCAGTGTTCAACCATTCAATGCGATTTTACCCTGCCCGAACGCTTCGACCTTGCCTATACCGGCGCCGACGGCGAAAAACACCGCCCCGTCATGGTCCACAGAGCCGTCCTGGGTTCTCTGGAACGCTTCATAGGTATCCTCACGGAACACGACGCCGGGGCCTTCCCCGTCTGGCTGGCCCCGGAACAGGCCCGCATCCTCACGGTCACGGACAGGCACGACGCCTTCGCCCGCTCAGTGCGGCAACGCCTGCGCGATGCGGGCATCCGCGCCGAAGTCGATCTCAGGAACGAAAAACTCGGTTATAAAGTACGCGCCGCACAGGTCGAAAAGATTCCTTACGTACTGGTTACAGGCGACAAGGAACTTGAATCGGGCGAGGTCAATCTGCGCCTGCGCGGCGGCGAAACAGTCGGTTCAAAAACACTTGAGGAAGCCGCGGCCCTGATTCAGGCCGCGTCCGATGCACCATTCAAACAAGGAGGTATGAACTATCGCTTCTCCTAATCTGCGTCCGCGCCGCCCCGAACCCCAGGACTCCGTGCGGCGTAACGAACAAATCCGCGTGCGCGAGGTGCGCCTTATAGGCGAAGACGGCGAACAACTCGGCATCATCGAACGGAGCCAGGCCCTGCAGATGGCTCAGGAGGCCGGCTTCGACCTCGTGGAAGTGGCCGCCGCGGCCGACCCCCCCGTCTGCCGTATCATGGATTACGGGCGCTTCAAGTACGAAGCCCAAAAGAAAAAGCAGGAAGCCCGCAAACGGCAGACCGTCATCCAGATCAAAGAAATCAAGCTGCGCCCCAAAACCGACGAGCACGACTACCTGACCAAAATCGGCCACATCAGACGCTTCATCGAAGACGGCGACCGCTGCAAGGTGACGATTTTCTTCCGCGGCCGGGAAATTGTGCATAAAGATCGCGGTCAGACCATGCTCGATAAAGTGGTGGAAGATACGCGGGATATAGCCAGGGTGGACCAGGAGGCCCGCGCCGAAGGCCGCACCCTGTACCTGATGTTGGCTCCGTTGCCGAAAAAATAACGCGCGGGTCGGCGTACGCCCGACATCCTACTTTCTGCTTGCATGCGCGGTTTTTTCGGCGTATGCAGCATCGTTTAGGGAAACCGGGCAAGGCAGGGATCGGTGCTCCGCCCTGCATTTTCGGCCCTGCGCTTGCTCGGGTCGACGCCCGTCATAAGCGGTGAGGCTTCCTTAACGTATTGAAGGAGAAAACCATGCCCAAGATGAAAAGCAGACGCTCCGCAGCCAAACGTTTCGACGTTACCGGCTCGGGCAAACTGCGTCGGCGCAGGCAGAACCTGCGCCATATCCTGACCAAAAAGAACGCCAAGCGCAAAATGCGTCTCGGACAGAGCGCCGTGGTCGACGCCGCCGACGTGAAAAATGTGCGCAGGATGTTGCCTTACGCCTGAATCCGGGCGCAAACGGCTTGGACGGGGCAGCCCGGACGGCGCCCCGCAGGCGATGAACGGAGGTTTCCATGCGGGTCAAACGAGGAGTGACGGCGCACAGGCGCCATAAGAAATATCTGGAAATGGCCAAAGGCTACCGCGGAGCGCGCAGCAAGCTGTACCGCACGGCGCGTGAAGCGGTCGAACGCGGCCTGGCCTACGCGTTCCGCGACCGCAAGGTGCGCAAACGCGAATTCCGCAAGCTCTGGATCCTGCGCATCAACGCCGGAGCCCGGCAAGGCGGGCTGTCCTACAGCCGTTTCATGGACGGCTTGAAAAAAGCGGGCATTGCGCTGGACCGCAAAATCCTGGCTGACATGGCTGTCAAGGCCAAGGAGGATTTTGCCGCCCTGGTCGAGCGCGCCAAGGCCGCAACGGCCTGATTTCGCCTTCAAACACCGCCCGGCGCGAGGTCCGCATGACGCTGATTGCAGAACTTGAACGCACGGCCGCAGGCTTTACGGCCGCCTTGGCGGATGCCGCCTCAGTCGCCGAGGCGGAAAGCCTGCGCAATGCGGTGCTGGGCCGCAAGGGCGAACTGGCCGTCCTGATGAGCCGACTGCCGGAACTCCCGGCCGACGAACGCCCCGCTTTCGGCAAAGCCGCCAACGCCGCCAAAGAACGCCTGAACAGGCTTCTCGAAGAACGTCTTGCAAGCTTCAAAGCCGAAGCCGACGGAGCAAGCCTCTCCCGCTTCGATCCCAGTATGCCCGGCCGTATGCCGGAACGCGGTTCCCTGCATCCCGTCACCCTGGTGATGGAGGAAATATGCAGAATTCTCAACAACCTGGGCTTTGAAACCGTTGACGGGCCGGAAGCGGAAACGGATTTCCACAACTTCGAGGCGTTGAATTTCCCCAAGGATCACCCGGCCAGAGACATGCAGGACACGCTGTTCCTCGGCGACGGCCTGCTCATGCGCACCCATACCTCACCCATGCAGGTGCGGGCCATGCTTGAGCGCAAAAAGCCCCCGGTTGCCGTTATCGCGCCGGGCAAGGTCTACCGGCGCGACTACGACGTGACGCACAGCCCCATGTTTCACCAGGTTGAAGGTCTGCTCGTGGACGACGCCGTCAGTCTGGCCCACCTGCGCGGCGTGCTGACCCACCTGTTGTGCGAACTGTTCGGTCCGGACGTCGCGTTGCGCTTCCGCCCCAGTTTCTTCCCCTTTACCGAGCCCTCGGTGGAAGTGGACATGTCCTGCGTCATCTGCCGGGGCAGCGGGCGCAAGAGCGGCGAAGACGCATGCCGCGTATGCAAGGGCACGGGTTGGCTGGAAATTTTAGGCGCGGGCATGGTCGACCCGGCCGTATTCGCAGCGGTGGGTTTCGACCCGTCCTGCACCGGGTTCGCCTTCGGACTGGGCGTCGAGCGCGTCGCCATGCTCAAGTACGGCATAGACGACCTGCGTCTGTTTTTCGAAAACGACCTGCGCTTCCTCGGCCGGTTCGTCAAATGAAGCATTCGCTCGAAGCGGAGACTGTATGCTGCTCAGCATGAACTGGTTGCGGGAATTTCTGCCCTATGAGGACTCGGCCGAAAGCCTCGGCGACCGTCTGACCATGGCCGGCCTGGAAACGGAGAACATTCTCAGGCCCCATGCCGCGCTCAAACCCATCGTGACCGGGCTGGTCGCGGAATGCGCGAAACACCCGGCCGCGGACAAGCTGTCGGTCTGCCGGGTGGACGTCGGGGACGAGGTGCTGGACATCGTCTGCGGCGCGCCCAATGTCGCCGCAGGACAGAAGGTGGCCGTGGTCCGGGCCGGCGTCACCCTGCCCGGCGGACAAAAAGTGTCGAAGACCGTGTTGCGCGGTGCGCCCTCCAACGGCATGATCTGCTCGGAACGCGAACTCGGGTTTTCCGACGAGCACCACGGCATTCTTGTTCTGGACCCCTCCGTGCCTGCGGGCAAATTCCTTACGGACGCACTGGAACTGGACGACGAGGTGCTGGACATTTCCGTGACCCCGAACAGGGGCGATTGCCTTTCCGTCCTGGGTTTGGCCCTCGAGACGGCGGCCCTGACCGGTCTGCCCCTGACCGCGCCCGGTTACGAGCGCTTCCCCGGCGGCGCGGACGCCGCATCCGAGCTTGAGCTGACGGTGGAAGACGAGAATCTCTGCCCTCTGTATCACGGGTTGATCATTGAAGGGCTTACGGTTGCGCCGAGTCCGTTGAAGCTGCGCTGCCGCCTGAATGCGGTGGGGGTGCGCCCCGTCTCCAATCTGGTCGACGCGACGAATTATATTTTGATGGAAACGGGCCAGCCGTTGCACGCCTTCGACCTGGACCGCATCCGGGGCGGGCGCGTCATTGTGCGCGCGGCGGACGAAGGCGAGCGTTTCATCACCCTGGACGGCAAGGA
>JAITDR010000114.1 GCA_031282465.1 Desulfovibrio sp. | reverse complement strand
CTCGTACTGTTCCGTGTCCTCAAGACCGTTGTGGCGGACGGAGCGCAGGGCGGGATTGCGCCTTGCCTTGTCCAGCACCGTGTTGCGGGCTTCCATGAGCGCCTGATGGCCGCGCCCGGACCGGTCTATAAGCTCGAAGTCGAACCCGGAGGAATTGCCTAGTTCCATGACTGCCGGTGGGAAAAAGACAAAGATGCCTGCCTCGGGTATTTGGGAGAGCGCACGCATGGACCGTTGTGAAAGAGCCTGCACGCGCTGCTCGGCCTTGGGACGTTCGCTCCAGTCCTTCAGCTTGATAAAGCTCAATCCCATGTTCTGCCCGAAGCCGCCGAAACTGACTCCGGCCACGGTCATCACACCCTGTACGGAGTCGGCTTCTTCCTTGCGGAAATAGTCGCTCATCGTATCCAGCACCGCAGTGGTCCGTTGGAAGGTTGCCCCCGAAGGAAGCTGCACCGAGGCCATCAACACGCTTTGATCTTCTTCCGGCAGAAAGGCGGAAGGGAGAACCTTGAACAATACGCCGATGAGCGCCAGGCAAGCAAGAAAGAACACAAGCCAGTGTTTCGGCCTGACGATTATCCGGCTTACGGCGGCCTGATACCGCAACGTCAGCGCATCGAACCAGCGGTTGAAGCGCCCGAAAAAGCCTTCGTCGGCGCGGTGCGGCGTTTCGGGGAGTATGCCGGCGCACAGGGCCGGTGTCAGGACTATGGCGATGAAGACCGACAGGGACATGGCCGTCACGATGGTTATGGAAAACTGCCTGTAGATGACGCCTGTGGACCCGCCCATGAAGGCCATGGGAACGAACACGGCGGAAATAACCATGGCAACGCCGACCAGCGCGCCGGTGATCTGGCGCATGGATTTTTTCGCGGCCTCCCGCGGTTTGAGATGCTCTTCGCGCATAAGGCGCTCCACATTCTCCACCACCACGATGGCGTCGTCCACCAGCAGGCCGATGGCCAAAACCATGCCGAACATGGTCAGAGTGTTGATGGTGAAACCGGCCAGATACAGTACGCTGAAGGTGCCGAGCAGGACTACGGGGATGGCTATGGTCGGGATCAATGTGGCGCGGAAACTCTGCAAAAAGAGGAACATGATGAGAAAGACCAAGAGCACGGCCTCGCCCAATGTCTTGAAAACCTCATAAATGGAGTCTCTGACGACGGGCGCGGTATCATAGGAAAAGTTGTACGAAAGACCGCCGGGAAAGAATTGCGCCAACTCCTCGACGGTTTTTTTGATGTTGTCCGTCGTCTCCAAAGCATTGGCTCCGGAGGCCAGCTTGACGGCCAGACCGGCCGAAGGATAGCCGTTGTAGCGTCCGAAGGCCTGGAAGCGTTCGTTGTTGAGTTCTACCCGCGCCACATCTTTGAGGTACAGGGCGGAACCATCCTCAAGCGTGCGGATGAAAATGTTTTCGAACTGGGAAGCGGTTTCCAGGCGTGATGCGGCGTTGACGGTAATGTTGATTTCCTGCCCCGCAACGGCGGGCGCGGCTCCGATCTGGCCGCCCGTGACCTGTTGGTTCTGCTCGGCGATTGCCGCGGTGACGTCCGAAGGATTGAGCCGAAACTGCTCCATTTTTTCCGGGTCGCACCAGATGCGCATGGCGTATTGCGCGCCGAACACCGTTGTTTCGCCCACGCCGGACAGGCGGCTGACAGGGTCCTGTATATAGCTGGAAACATAGTCGCCTATGTCGCTGTTCACCATACTGCCGTCCGTGCAGTACAGGGCGATGACCATCAGATAGTTGCGCACCGACTTGACCACGGATATGCCCATGCGCTGCACGTCCTGGGGGAGCATAGGCGTTGCAAGCTGGAGTTTGTTCTGCACCTGCACCTGGGCGATGTCGATATTCGTGCCTGCTTCAAAGGCAAAATTCAGAATGCCCTGCCCGGCCGAGTCGCTGGTGGAATACATGTACATGAGATGGTCTATGCCCTTCATCTGTTGTTCGATGACCTGGGTGACCGATTCTTCCACCGTTTTCGCCGATGCGCCGGGGTAGAGCGCCGTTATGGCCACCTCAGGCGACGCGATGGACGGATACTGGGCAATGGGCAGGGCCTTAAGGGCAAAAGCGCCGCCGAGCATCATCAATATGGCGATAACCCATGCGAATATGGGGCGATCAATGAAAAATTGCGCCACGAATTACCTCTGTACGGCTTTGTTGTTGTCCGCACGGACCGGGTCGGCGGCTTTTCCGGCTTCTGAAGGAGCAGGGCGCAGTTCTTGAGCGGAGACCCCCAGACCGGGACGAACCTTGATGTGTCCGTCGACAAGAAGCCGTTCGCCGGGTTGCAGCCCGGATGCGATCAGCCATTTGTTGCCGATGTTGCGCTGAAGTTGCACCGGTTTCACAACCGTCTTGAAACTTTCCCCACCCGCCCCGGCGCCTGCTTCGTCCTTTTCCAGCACATACACACAGGCTCTGCCCGCGGCATCGCGAAATACCGCCCTCTGCGGGACCAGCACGGCATCTTCCAGTACCGCTTCCTCAAAGACGGCGCGCACATGCATTCCGGGCAGCAACATTTTCTCCGGATTGGCGCATTTTACACGGATATTGACAACGCCCGTGCCTCTGTCGACGGTGATGTCGGAAAAGAGCAGTTCTCCGAAGAGTTCTTCCGCATCGTCGTCTTTGTCGTGCGCGCCGGGTAAACGGGTATACAGGCTCCCATCCGAAAGTTTGATCCTTACTTCGGCTCCCGCCGCATCCCGGCCGGCCGCCGCGTTGCCGGCCGCGGCCCGCATGCGCATCATGTCGGCGTGAGAACGGGAAACGTCCACATACACGCTGTCCAGATTCCGGATAACGGCGAGGGCCTGCGCTTGGCCGGCAGTTACCAAGGCGCCGGGGGTCACGAACGAGCGTCCGATTCTGCCTGCGACCGGTGCGATGATTTTGGTGTACCCCAAATTTATACGCGCGGATTCCAATCCCTGCTTTGCGGCCTCGACGGCGGCTTCGGCTTGGGTTAGAGATGAGGACGCATCATCGTATTCCTGCCTGCTGACGGCATTGTTCCTGATGATGCTGTCGTAGCGCCGGGCCAGGAGACGGGCGGAAAACGCATCGGCTTCGGCGACGGCAAGTTGGGCGGCCGCGTTTTTGTATGCAGCCTCAAACACATCGGTCTCCATTTCGTAGAGAATTTGCCCGGCGACGACGTCGCTGCCTTCTTCAAACAGACGTTTGGTAATTATTCCGCTTACCTGTGGCCGTACAGGCGCGCTCATCAACGCAGATACGCGGCCCGGCAGTTCCGTGCTCAGCGTCACACGCTCTCCCTTGATGACGGAGTAGCGCACAAGAGGCTCGGCAGCGGGCGGCGGCCGGCGACTCTCACAGCCTGTGCCGAATATCGTGCCGAAGAGGAAGATGATGAAAAATTTTTTCCGCAAAGCTCCGAACATGTTGTGTCTCACGGCGGTTACAATACTTGAGGCGTCCTGCGGCGGACACGCACTATAGCCCTTTTTCCCGCCTGTGCAAGGCCGGATAAAATCATAATGAACCTGACATGTTACAATAATACATTCCGCTCGAATCGATATTTCGTTGCGTGTGGTGGACCGGGCGCGGATGCAGGCGCGGCCGAAATGCGCGCAGGCGTTTTCCGGCATGCCGTCCGGTTTTTGAACGTTGCATAATGGAAAGAAAACGATTACAAGGTCAAGGAATTCAACCTTCACTTTCGGGGGGCAACCTGTGCTTGCAGTCGGCAGCAAATTCCTTGCTTTTTGCCTGCTTTTCCTGGTCTGCGGAACGGCAGGGGCGGCGGAAAACACGGTCAACAAGATAGCCGCCGTGGTGAACGGCGAAATGATTTCCCTCCATGAACTGCGGATGCACAGCGCCGCGGAACTCGCCCGCCGGGGTCTTGCTCCCGACAGCCCCGAAGGCCGGGATTTGCAGCGCATGATTTTGGAAACGTTGACGAACGATATTTTGTTGCGCCAAGAGGCAAAACGCTACAAACTGTCCGTGAGCAACACCGAAGTGGAGGAAGAATACCAAAAGACCGTGCAGCGCAGCGGAATGAGTCCTGCGCAGTTTGAAGAGAATTTGAAAAGGCAGAGGACGGACGGAGCTACCTTTAAGGAGCGCATCGCCAATGCCCTTCTGCGCCGGCGCATCGCCAATTTTATGGTGATCAGAAAAGTCTTCGTCACTCCCGAGGAGGTGTCCGCGTATTATACGAGCCACAAGGACGAATTCAACGGTGAGCGCACGGCGGATTTCTCCATACTTTTGATTCCCGACGGCAAAAATTATCAGGAAATTTATCAAAAGGTAAAATCCGGCGCTCTGAGTTTCGAGGATGCCGCCAAACAATATTCCGCCGACCCTTCGGCTGCGGACGGAGGCCGTGTAAGCGGGCCTTACGATCGTATGCCGCAGGAAATGCAGAAGCTGCTTTCAGGTCTCAAAGACGGGCAAGTTTCTCCGCTTTTTCGCACCAAGGGCGGAGTGGTGGTCATACGACGCAACGGCATCAGGGATCCGAAGCCTTTGACCTTTGAAGAGGCGAAACCGCTTATAGAGGAAAAGTTGCGTGCGCCGCTGCTTGAGGAACGCTTCAAGGAATATATAGGGCAGTTGCGCAGCAAAGCAGTAATAGATATCCGTATTTGAGCGGGCGGAGAGTGATTTTGCGCTGTATGGTTTTCGCTTACGCGGAAGTCCGGCGTTGTTTGCAAACAGAGGTTTCCGATGACGACAGCATTTCAGGAACTGGGCGGGAAAATTCGTGAAAAACGCGAAGCGGTCGGGCTTTCCATTGAGGATGTAGCGGCCCGCATCAAAATTTCCTCCAGAATTTTGAAAGCCATTGAAGAAGGAGCGTCCTCGGGGCTGCCCCATGCCGTGTATACCAAAAGATTCACAAAGGCTTTCGGACTGCTGGTCGGTTTTGATCCGGAAGAACTTGATGCCCGCCTGGAAGAAGTTTTCCAGGCAGCCTGCCTTGAAGAAGCAAAACATGAACCCGTGCTCAACCGGAATGCCGATTTGGCCTATCCCGGCACCGCCAGACGTTTTATAGCCCTTGTGGTGTTTATTCTCATGCTTTGGGGCTTAGCCGGAGGCTGTTGGTATGTGGCCGTCAACTATGGTTCCGCCATTCTGGAATTTGTCAAACAGCCTTTTTCCGCGTTCGGCGGGCATACGGAAACGCCGCCGTCCCCCACACCCGGCGGCACAAGTTCCGGTACGGGGGTAGGAAATGCCGTGTCGCGCCTGATGCGTTCTTCCTCCGACAAGGGTGCTGCAGCGGCGCAGATGCGGCCCGACGACGGCAAACAGCAGACTCCCGATATCGCGCTTCGCGCGCAGGGCAACGCCCCTCCGGACGCTCCCGCCTCACCCCCGCGACCTGCCGATCCCCCCGCTCAGGCGGGGGGTCATGCTTCCGGTACAGCACCGGACGGAGCACCGTCACCCTCCGGAGAAGGCGGCGCGTCGAGCAGCGCTGCTTCCGGCGCAGTGCCGGCGGGCGGAGAGCGGGCGACGCCCGACGGCACCAATCAGGTGCTCATCCTCAGCCGCGAAACCTGCTGGATAAATTCCCGCGCCGACGGAGCCAAAGGACGCGATTACGTCCTGAAACCCGGCGACAGGTTCATGCTTACCTACAACAACCAACTTGAGCTGACCCTCGGGAACGCCGGAGGTGTGGACCTGGTGCACAACGGGAAAAATTTCGGACCGGGCGGGCAGCGCGGGCAAAAGATTGTTCTGCGTTTCCCCGAAAAGGCGAGATAGCCCGCTATGGAATTTTCCGAGCGGATGCTTGTGCTGCAGGTCGGCAAGTTCCGTGAGGCGGACCTGTGGGTGCGCCTCCTTTCGCCGTCGCGCGGGATCATTGCCGCCTTTGCCTTCGGCGGCAGCCGCAGTCGCAAGCGTTTCGCCGGATGCCTGGATACGTTCAATCACATCCGCGTCCATGTGAAAGCCTCTCCCGGCAAACAGTATTTTGCCCTGCAGGAAGGTGTGCTCCTTGAGGGGGTATCACGTCTGCGGCGCGACGGTGGGCGCTTCGGCATGGCCGTCAACTGCATGCGCTTTCTGCAAAGTTTCGGCATAGTCCCGGAAGGCGCGGAAAAAGCGCATTTTCTCATGCGGGAAACCTTGCGCGTGCTTGAAGGGTGTGAGGACGTACCGAAGCTGTTGCCGGTGTTTTTCAGAGCGCGTTTGGCCTTTGATCAGGGGTATGCGCTGGAGTTGGCGCACTGCTCGCGTTGCGGCAAATCTCTGTCCGGCAAACCCGCCCGTCTGCTGATCCGGGCAGGTAGGGCGGTCTGCCCGGTATGCGCCGGCGCTTCGTCCGATTACCGTCTGCCGTTGGGCTCCGACACCGTATCAATGCTTCAATCTTTGCATGTCCTGCCCCCTGGGGATTGGGCCGAGCCGGCGGTCCATCCCGCCGCAGCGGGAGAATTTGCCGAGGCCGTCGACGCTTTTATCCGCTACCATGTCGGCATAACCTGGGAAGACGGCCGTTTTGTCCGGCGCTGAAGCGCGCCTGCAAACGTACACACCGGGCAAGGCGGGAGCGCGTTCCTCCCGCACTCGAAGCGGCTGATCTGCACGGGCGTAAGTTTGCGTTGCACAGTGGAAAAGTTTCCGGCGTCATGTGACGTCAACCTTCTGCATCGGAGCAGCCATGTATTTTCAAGATGTGATTCTGACACTGCAGAGTTTTTGGGCAGCGCGCGGTTGTGCGGTGCTGCAGCCCGTCGATCTGGAATGCGGCGCCGGAACCTTCAATCCTGCAACCTTTCTGCGCGCCGTCGGGCCTGAAGCATGGAACGCGGCGTATGTGGAGCCCTCGCGCCGGCCCACGGACGGACGTTACGGCGAGAACCCCAACCGTCTGCAGCATTATTTTCAGTTTCAGGTCATCCTCAAACCCTCGCCGGACAATGTGCAGGACGTTTACCTGGACAGCCTGCGCGCGTTGGGCATTGATCACGCGTGCCACGATGTCCGTTTCGTGGAAGACGACTGGGAATCCCCGACACTCGGTGCCTGGGGATTGGGATGGGAGGTATGGCTGGACGGTATGGAAGTGACCCAGTTTACCTATTTCCAACAGGTCGGCGGCATTGACCTTGACCCCGTGAGCGTGGAACTGACCTACGGTTTGGAGCGACTGGCCATGTATCTGCAGGAAAAGGAATCCGTATATGATCTTGCCTGGAACGGGCAGGTGTCCTACGGTGATATTTACCGCCGCAATGAAGTGGAGCAGTCCGTCTACAATTTCGAGGTCTGCGACCAGGAAATGCTCCTGCGCCACTTCAACGACTTCGAAAAAGAATGCCTGCGCCTTGTCGGGCTCGGCCTGCTCCGGCCCGCCTATGATTACACCCTGAAAGCGTCGCATGTCTTCAACCTGCTGGACGCGCGCGGTGCCGTATCCATAACCGAACGCACCGGCTATATGGCGCGGGTGCGGCGGTTGGCGGAATCCGCGGCACGCCTGTATGCGCAACAGTGCAACGAGGCCGGCGGGCTTCCCTTGCGCGCAACCGGAGAATAATGAGGATCACCTATGCCTGCTTTTGTTCTTGAAGTCGGCACGGAAGAAATGCCGGCGCGTTTTGCTGCCGATGCCGAAAAAGCCCTGGCCGAACGCCTGAGCGCCGCCCTGCGGGAGGCGGGCCCGGCCTTCACCGACCCGATAGTCTGTTCCACGCCGCGCCGCCTCGTCGCGTACATTGCCGATCTGGCGGAAATATCGGCCGAGTATGAAGAAGTCGTCACCGGCCCTTCGGGCAAGGCGGCGTTCGATATCAGCGGACGTCCGACACGGGCGGCCGAAGGGTTTGCCAAAGCGCACGGCATGCTCTTGCAGGACCTTTTTCTCGTGGAAACGGACAAAGGTCCCTATGTTGCCGTGCGCAAGCGCATGGGCGGCAGACGGACAGCTGAACTGCTGTCTGAATTATGCCCGGAGCTGATTCTGCATCTTCCTTTTCCCAAACGCATGCGCTGGGGTACGTGCAAAACGCCCTTTGCCCGGCCTATCCGCTGGATCCTCGCCGTGTTGGGCAATACCCCCGTGCCGTTTACGGCGGCAGGGGTTCCTTCGGGCACGTCAACCTACGGGCACAGGACACACGGCCCCGGCCCCTTTACCTTGCACAACGCTTCGGAATACTTCACCGTGACGGCCGAGCAAGGCCGCATAACCGTCAACGGCGACGAGCGCAGGCGCATCATCACAGAACTGGGCGCGCAAGCGGCCTCCGAAAAACAGGGAAACGTGCTCTGGAACGAACAACTTTTGCAGGAAGTTCAAGGGCTTTGCGAACATCCTGCGCCGATCTTGGGCGCGTTCAGCCGGACCTACCTTGAGTTGCCGCGGGAAGTCCTGCTCACAAGCATGGAAAAGCATCAGAAGAGCTTCGGCGTGGAAGGTGAAAACGGCAGACTGCTGCCCTATTTTCTGACCGTGCTGAACCTGAGTCCGGAAAATCCCGACTTGGTGAGAAAAGGTTGGGAACGCGTCCTGCGCGCGCGCCTTGAAGATGCACGCTTTTTTTGGAAGACGGATACTGCCCGCGCCGGCTTCGACTCCTGGCTTGCGGCTCTGGAAACGGTCATCTTCCTCGCTCCGCTGGGATCCATGGGCGACAAGTCGCGGCGCATAGAACGCCTGTGCGCCTATCTGTCGGAACATGCGCGTTGCGGCCTGCCGGAAACAATGCTTTCCAGGGAAGATGCCATGCGCGCGGGGCGCATAGCCAAAGCGGATCTGGTATCGGAGATGGTGAAGGAATTCGATGTCCTTCAGGGCATTATGGGCGGTATTTACGCGCGGCGTTTCGGCGAGACTCCGGAGGTGGCCGCCGGTGTAGCAGAACAGTATCTGCCGGCCGGACCCGATACTCCGACGCCGAGTACGCTTTGCGGGGCGTTGCTCTCAATTGCCGACAAGGCGGATACCCTGGCGGGATGTTTCGGGTTGGGTATGATTCCAACCGGGGCGGCCGACCCCTACGCTTTGCGGCGTGCCGCTCTGGGCATAGCCCGCACGGCCTGCGACAGGCAGTTGCGTTTCAGCGTGAGCGCACTGTTTGCCGAAGCGTTGCGTGGTTACGGCGAACGTGAATGGAAACTGGAACCGGACCGGGCACTCGTCAGACTGCAGGAATTTTTCAACCTGCGCCTTAAAAACCTCTTTACGGCGGAAGGAGCGGAAACCTTGATCGCGGAGGCCGTTATCCTCTCCGGAGCAGACGACGTATGGGCAGCCCGGGAACGCACGGCCGCGCTCGGCGCGTTCAGCCGCACCGGCGATTTTGCCGCAGGCGTGCTGACCTTCAAACGAGCCGCCAACATACTGCACAAGCAGGCAGGAGATGTGGAAGCCGCACCGAGCGGCGCGTATGACCCCGGCCTGCTGGAACATGAGGCGGAAAAGGCCCTGGCGGCCGAACTTGAACGCTTCGGCCCTACATTCGACCGTTTGTGGGACGCGGACGCCTACAGCGACTGTTTGCCCTGCTGAACACGTTGCGCCCTGCTGTGGACGCCTTCTTCGACGGAGTGATGGTCATGTGCGACGATGCGGCATTGCGCCTGAACAGGCTCAATCTGCTGCAGGCTCTGGTGAGCAGACTGGGCCGTCTGGCCGACTTTTCCGTCCTGCAGATATAGCGCGACAGCCCCATGGGCACGATGAAAAACAAATCCCTTGTCTTTACCCGTTTGCACCGTTGCATCCTGCGTGAGCTGACGCTCAATTTTGTTGTGTGCGTCACATCACTGCTTGCCTTGATTTTAATCAGCCGCGGCCTGCAAATGCGAAGTCTATTCCTCGGCCTCGATTTTGCGTTATCCGATATTGCTCAGATTCTTCTGTTTATGATTCCTACATTTTTAGTTCTTGTTCTTCCTATTTCATGCATGATAAGTATATTTCTTACGTTTCTGCGCATGAGTACGGATAGAGAGCTTATTGCCGTTAAATCCGGAGGAATAGGGATATATAACCTTCTTCCCGCGCCTGCTGTGTTTTCCTGCATATGTATGTGCATATCCCTGTTTATATCTCTCCATGCCATCGCTTGGGGAATGGGCAACTTTCGCTCCACCATTCTGGAAATAGCCGGCAGCAGAGCCAGGGTAGTTGTCCAGCCGGGCGTATTCAACAAGGATATTTTCGGACTGACCCTCTTCGCCCGGCAGGTTGATCCTGCGGACGGCAGACTGCGGAATGTCATTTTTGAAGATCGCAGACAGGAAAAAGACAACAGTTTGACGGTTCTCGCAGCGGAAGGGGATATTACGACGGATGCAGCGCATGGAGACATAGTTTTTAATCTCCGTGACGGGCGCATCTACAGAATGGATGCGGACAGCAATATCAGTATCATGGAATTTGCGGAATACACAGTGCGTCTTAATCTGAGGGCGCTGTTTTCCGGGGCGGATATTCTGGGCGAAGTGACGCCCAACGAGATGTCCTGGGAACACCTGCTGGGCATGCAGGAACGCAACGATGCGCCCAGCGCGCGCTTTCAGCGCAGGGTAGAGGTTGAATTGCACAAACGTCTTTCTCTCCCTGCAGCCTGTCCTGTGCTGGGGCTGTTTGCCGTCCCTCTGGCCTGCGCCTTTCACGGCGTGCGCAGGCATATCGGCATAGTCTCCGCCCTGTTTTTTTTCCTCGTGTACTACTGCATATACTCCTTGGGACTGACCTTGAGCGAGGCGGGGTACCTGCCGCCCGCGGCAGGGCTGTGGCTGGCCGATGGCATTTTCGCACCCGCAGCCCTCGTCGGCCTGCGCATGGCCGAGCGCGAACGTTTTCCCTCTCCGGAATACCTGTTCAGGCGCCTGCGGAACTTTCTGCGCGGCAGCCCGGCAGGAGCAACGCCGTGAAGGTCCTCCCCGCCTATCTCCTGCGCAGCAACCTGTTTTTGCTGTTTCTTATTCTTTGCGTAGGCATCGGCATCTTTCTTCTTGCCGACATGTTCGAACGCCTGGACGATTTTCTGTCCGTCGGCATCGGAGCGGATACCGTTATTTATTATTTTTTGCTTAAACTCCCCAATATTATATACCTTATTATGCCTGCGGTCTATCTTGTCTCGGTCATAGTGCAGCTTCACTTCCTGAAACGCAATAATGAACTCACAGCTTTGCAGTCAGGTGGTATACGGCCGAATATTATTCTCTCAATGATTCTTGTTTATAGTGTATTTTTGGCATGTATTCTCTTTATATTTGGTCAAGTTATAGGTATAACACAAGAAAGGGAGGCGGCACGCATCTGGCAAGAAAAAGTAAAGGGCAATATCTTTGAAGAATCTCATATTGATGGTTTGTGGTTTAAAGAAGGAAGAAATATTATACATATCGGTAAAGTTTATATTGCACGTAAGACAGGATCAAATATTATTGTTTATAAAGTTGATGAAGAAGGAAAAAGTATTGATGAGATAATTAAAGCACAAGAATTCAACATATTGCAGGATAGTGTATGGAAACTTGAAAATGTGGTGCGTCTTATTCCGTCTGAATACAGAGCCGAGAAATTGGAGAGTGCAGAACTGCACATACAACAGGATCTACAGGCATTTCAGGTAGTGGGCAGGCAGATGGGCATGGATCCTGGACGATTGACAATGCTTGAGTTATACAGGGCGATCCGGCATCTGGAGCAGGCCGGGTCCAATGTGGAAGTACTTAGGACGGCTCTTTTCGCAAAACCGGCCTATGCTTTTTCCATACTCGTGATGGGGCTGATAGCGCTTATGGTGACGCGGAGTATCGGGAATATTTATGCAGCCCTTGCTGCCGGTACGCTGGTGGTGTTTTTCTATCATACGGTCAACGCCGTATGCGTGAGTATGGGTGAAAAGAATATCATATCGCCCGTGGCCGGGGCTTGGGCGGCCGATATGCTCTTTTTATGCGCGGGCGCACTGTGGTCGGCTGCCCCAGCCCTTGCCGGAAAACTGCGAAAAGGCCGATGACCGTGCAACATTGCAACGCAGTAGGCGGTCAGAGCAGAACATCCCGCAAGGCGGTGCGCAATTCGGCAATGCCCAGGCCGATTCGCGCGGAACTCCGCAACGGTTCCCGGCCGGCAATTGCCGTCCAGGCGCGCATGCATGCGTCCAACTCCCGCCGGCTGCATTTGTCGACCTTGGTCAGCACGGGCAGCAACGGGAGGGAGAGTGAAACGGCAAATTGCTGCAAGACTAGGTCGGATTGTTGTGGGGGCAAACGCGCATCAAGCAGCAATATAAGTAGTTGCAATCCCTTGGAGTGCCGCAAGTAATATTCCGCCAAAGCCCCCCAGACAACCCTTTCCGCTTTGGCGCGTTGGGCATGACCGTATCCGGGCAAATCCACGATATAGGCATCCTCTTCCCAAAGTTGATAAAAATTGACGCTGCGCGTTTTTCCCGGCATGGAGCTTACCTTCGCAGGCCTGCCTTTCTCCGACAGGGCATTGAGCAGGGAAGATTTGCCCACATTGGAGCGTCCGGCCAAAGCGGCTTGGGGCACATCCGACAGTACAAGCTGTTCAACGGTAAACGCGGTGCGTACCGAAAGCTGCGCTGAGACCCTGCCTGACCGCCGCGTCCCTCGCTCTTGTGATTGCTTTACGGCTGTTGAAAGTGTTCCTTGACAAATTTGCATAGTATGCGAGAGTAACAAATTATTCCAATGTATGCAATCTGAGCGGACGAAAGAGATGCACGACAGGGCCGGCAATGAAGGCGCCGCACAGCGTACGCTTGTGGCTCCGTATTCCATACTCATACTGAACGGGCCCAACCTCGCCCATACCGGTTTGCGTTGCCCGGAGATCTACGGCAGACGTGCGCTGTCGGATATTCCGACTTTGGTGGAAAATCTGCTCGGCGAGCGCAGCGCGCAGGTGCGTCTGCATTTTTTCCAGAGCAACTGCGAAGGTGAACTTATCAACCGGTTGGAATCAGCGCGGAACGAAGGTATACACGGCGTTGTGCTGAACGCCGGGGCCTATACGCACACCGGCCTGGCCCTCGCCGACTGCGTGGAATGGATCGGCATTCCTGTTGTCGAGGTCCATATCAGCAATGTTTTTGCCAGGAAAGAAACGATACGCCGACACAGTTACCTCGCCCCGCACAGCGTGGGCGTGATTGCAGGTTTCGGCCTCATGGTCTATGCATTGGCCGTGCAGGCGCTGTTCTCGCGTTTTACCGGTTCGGACTGACAGTTTTGTCATCTCGGCGCCGGCACGGTATGCTGTGCGGGGCGTTGTGCGCGTTTCATCGGTCCGGGTCAAGCCCGGGCACAGAGCGCCGCAATGTTTTTTCGGAACAGGTCGAAGACCGACGCCGCCCGGCGATCCCGGTTGAAAAAGACCTTGGTTGAACAATTTCGGAGGGTTCATGTATTCTACCACGGATTTCAGGAAAGGCCTGAAAATAGAAGTGGACGGTACGCCGTATGAAATAGTTGAATTTCAGCATTTCAAGCCCGGCAAGGGCGGAGCTATGGTACGGACCAAGCTGCGCAATTTTTTGAACGGGCGCATACAGGACATAACTTTCAGATCCGGCGACAAGGTGGAAAAGCCGGATCTCGAAGTCAGAGAAATGCAGTTCCTCTACAGGGATACCGGAGAGCTTATCTTCATGGACCTCACAAGCTACGAACAGTTGCATGTCGGAGAAGAGGCGACCGGAGGCAAAGCCGGGTATCTTAAAGAAAGCAGTATGGTACAGGTATTGCTGTACAACGGCGCTCCGCTGGACATAGAACTGCCGGCCTCCATTATTCTGGAAGTCATGGACACGGAACCCGGAGTCAAGGGCGACACCGTATCGAATGTGACCAAGCCTGCGACTTTGGAAACCGGCCTCGTGATCCAGGTACCCATTTTTGTCAACACCGGAGACAAGGTAAAGGTGGATACCCGCTCCGGAGCGTACTTGGGCCGCGAATAAAAGGCGGGGTTAAATGAAGGCCGGGGGAGTAAAAAATAGTGTGCATACGGATGAAAGCAGGCTGGGGCGCGACCTGCTCGGTCTTTTTTCCATATTTTTCAGTATACTGATTATCCTGAGCCTGGCGAGTTTCGACGGCAGGGATCCCTGGTTGAACCACGTCGTCGGCGGCTCTCAAAATATCCGTAACAAGACCGGTCTGTTCGGCGCGTACACCTCCGGTTTCCTCTATGATGTTTTCGGAGCGGCCGCTTGGGTGCTGCCTGTTTTCCTCAGCACGGCCGGCGCTCGCCGCATCTTGGGCGCAGCCCCGTGGCCGTACCGGCGCTGGTACGGTTTTATTTTTCCGGCCCTGTGCATAGGTATCGCCGGGGCGGCCGGCGACCTCGGGGATATAGGGTTGTTCGCCAGAGGCGCACTGCCTGCGGATTCGGGAAATATTTCCGCGCACGGCGGGGGATTGATCGGCCACATGCTCTATGTGTGGTTGCTGGGATGGTTGGGGCCCACAGGCACCTTTCTTGTCTGGCTTTTTACGTTGCTTTCGTCCGTGCAGTTGCTTTCGGGCGTTTCTCTGCCCCTTCTGGCTTATACCGCCTGTGCCGCTCTGAAAGGGCGGCTTGCGGCAACATTGCGCACGATTGCAGCCCGGCGCGGCGCCGCTCCTGAGGGCACGGGCCGGCAAACGGGCAATGCCGGCCACGGTGGGACGGAGTTCGTGCTGTATCATACCGGGAGTACCTCCGCACTTGCGCCCCGCACAGCCGCACCGATACGGGAAGACGATATATCGCAACGTCCCGCAGTGCCGGCCGGCGGTTTTTCCCCCGGCTTGTCCGCGCCTGGTGAATTCGATGTGCGATCACCCGTCACCGGAGCGACCCCGAAAGGCCCGTCCGCACCCGTGAGGTATGCGGAACAGAAAACACACCCTGTCGTGCGTGGTTTTCTTACGGAGGAAGCTTCATCAGTGCGGGAAGATGTTCCCGAATACCGTGTCGCGTCCGCACCGGCCCGCCCCTGTGAAGAAGAGCGTGACGCTTACCGGGAACAGGGACACGCCCCGGC
>JAITDR010000048.1 GCA_031282465.1 Desulfovibrio sp. | reverse complement strand
TGCAGCCCTGGGTACCGGAATAGTCGAACTCGCAGGCCTGCCCGATGATGATGGGGCCGGAGCCGAGAACCAACACGCTGTGTATGTCGTCACGCCTGGGCACGGTACGCGCCCTCCTTGGAGAGGCATTGATTATCGGGGCGCTGCCCCGAACCCCGCCGGGGCGCTGCCCCGGACCCCGCCGGGGGGAATGATTCCCCCCGGACCCCCTCATCGGTCCGGGCAAGCGCCGGGACGCACGGGAGATCCGAACAACTGCTCGTAAGCCGGGCAGGGCAAAGAATACGGACCCGTCGGCGAATACGCGCTTTCAACGCAGAACCGCTCCAAGACCGCGACCGGGCTCTTCACGGCACGGTTCGGGAGGGCACGGGGGGGCCGAGGCCCGGCCCTTGTGTTCCTGAATCATCGCGCGGAAGCGCGCGAAAAGCCCGCCTGCGTCGTGAGTGCCGGGCGTCGCCTCCGGGTGGAACTGCACGGAAAAAACCGGCTTGTCTTTGAGCCGCAAGCCCTCAAGGGTACCGTCGTTCAGGTTGACGTGGGAGGCCTCCGCCTCCGGCGGCAGGCTGTCCGGGTCCACGCAGAAGCCGTGGTTCTGGCTGGTGATTTCCACACGCCCGCTGCCCCTGTCCAGAACCGGATGGTTGACCCCGTGGTGCCCGAAAGGCAGTTTGTAGGTGCGTCCGCCCAAGGCCAGGCCGAGAAGTTGATGCCCCAGACAGATGCCGAAAATCGGCAGGCGTCCGAGCAGACCGCGTATGCACTCCACGGCATAGGAACACGGTTCGGGGTCGCCGGGACCGTTGCTGAGCAGCACGCCGTCCGGCCTGAGCGCAAGCACCTCGTCGGCTCGTGCCGTTGCCGGCATGATGGTGACCTTCATACCCTGCCGGGCCAGCCGGACGGCGATGGAACGCTTGGCCCCGTAGTCGATGAGCACGGCATGCAGGTCGGGGACGGGCAGGCCGTCCTCGGTCGGCGTATAGTCCCGCACCGGCCCGGCGCCCGCTTCGCAGGCCAGATCCCTGCCCTGCATGGACGGCCACAGCCGTGCTTTGCGCAACAACGAAGCGCGGTCGCGGTCCAGAGCGCTGATGATGCCGTTGCGCGAGCCGTGGTCGCGCAGGTGCAGAGCCAGCGACCGGGTGTCCACATTGGTTATGCCGGTTACCCCGTTGCGCTTGAGCATGGCGTCCAGAGATTCAACGGCCCGCCAGTGCGGAAAAAGTTCGTTTCCGCCTTGCCTGAACAGGTCGTGGAAAACAACGCCGGCGGCCAGAGGCTTCGGGGCTTCGTCGTCCAGAGGGCTCGCGCCGTAATTGCCGAGATGGGCGGCAGTGAAGACCATGATCTGCCCGTAATAAGAAGGGTCGGTGATGCTCTCCTGATATCCTGCCATGCCCGTGACGAAAACGGTTTCGCCCAGGGTTTCGCCTGCCGCACCACAGGCTTCGCCCTCAAAACAGGTTCCGTCGTCCAACATCAGCAATGCCTGTTCAGCCATAACATTCCCGCGCGGTTGATGCCGACCCCCGGCATACTGTTGCAGTCTTTCCCGAATCGGAATACGCGAACGGTGAACCGCTCCCGGCAAAGCCTCCGGACGCGTCCTCCGCGTTGCATCGTCTGCAGCCCCGGCAAAGCCCCGGATACGTACTCCGTATGAGGCCGCCTTTGGATACCCTAAAAGCGTCCTTAAGGCAAACGAAGGAGAATCCACATTTATGCAACAAAGATGAAGAAAATATACCAAAATGTCTGTTTTTGCCGAGTCGGAAGGGACGTACGGCGTACGCCGCGTGCCGGGCGTGACGGCGTTATCGGGCCGCACGGGCGGCCGAGGGAGGTGGACGCGGGCTTTCTGTTGCGCTTTGCACGAAAGTTGCTAAATTCCGACTGCCGGTTGCAGACCGATTGAACATATGCACCTGCCGTACATGCCCGAGCCGGGCGCAAACCATGCAAGGAGCGTTTATGCCTTCCACGTTGCGCAATTCCATACGATCCGCCGTGGCCGCCGAAAAACCCCGGATTCCCGCCGCGTCGGGAGCCTCACCTTCGGAACTCTTCGGCCGCGATGTTTTCAGCTTGAAAGTCATGAGTGAACGTCTGCCCAAAAACGTCTTCGCCCGCCTTGAACAGTCCGTATCGGGAGGGGCAGCCCTGCTGGAGAGCGATGCCGATGTGATAGCAGGCGCCATGCGCGACTGGGCTCTCGAGCGCGGCGCGACCCACTATACGCACTGGTTCCAGCCCTTGACCGGGGCGACGGCGGAAAAGCACGACGCCTTTCTCACGCCTTCCCCGTTGGGCGGGGGGCGGATTTTTTCCGAATTTTCCGGAAAAATGCTGATCAAGGGCGAGCCGGACGCGTCCTCCTTTCCTTCCGGCGGCATCCGCTCGACCTTTGAAGCGCGCGGCTACACGGCCTGGGATCCCACCAGCCCGGCCTTTCTCATCGCCAACGGTTCGAGCAAGACCCTGTACATCCCCTGCGTGTTCATTTCGTACACCGGCGAATCTCTGGACAGCAAGACGCCCCTGTTGCGCGCCCTGGACGCCGTATCCCGGCAGGCTTTGCGCGTCCTGAAGCTGTTCGGGAACAGCACGGCGTTCAAGGTGGACGCCATGGTCGGTTCCGAGCAGGAATATTTTCTGATTGATCGCCGCTACTACAATCTGCGCACGGACCTCCAGCTTTGCGGGCGCACCGTGTTCGGCGCCAAACCGTGCAAGGGACAGGAGTTGGAAGACCAGTATTTCGGCGCCATAAGCCCGCGCGTCATCGCCTTCATGACCGATGTGGAGGAAAAGCTGCTGGCCCTCGGCATCCCGGCACGCACCCGGCACAACGAAGTTGCGCCCGGCCAGTTCGAGATCGCGCCCATGTTTGAATCCGCGAATATTGCCGTGGACCACAACATGCTGACCATGCAGATCATGCGCAATACGGCCGCCGAACACGGTTTCGCCTGTCTGCTGCACGAGAAACCCTTTGCGGGCATCAACGGCTCCGGGAAACACAACAACTGGTCCCTGTGCGACTCGGACGGCAACAACCTGCTCGACCCCGGCAGCACCCCGCGCGACAACGCGCAGTTCCTGGTTTTCCTGGCCGCGATCCTGCGCGCCGTGCATAAACATGCCGTCGCCCTGCGCCTCGGCGTGGTCGGCGCGAGCAACGACCATCGTCTGGGTGCCAACGAAGCCCCTCCGGCCATTCTTTCCGTCTTTCTCGGCGAGCAGCTCACGGAAATCGTCGAATCCATAGCCGAAGGCCGGAGCGGCTCGGGCAAGGAAGGCGCGTCAAGCCGCGAACTCATGGAAATCGGCGTTTCCTCCCTGCCCAAGCTGCCCAAGGACAGCACGGACCGCAACCGCACAAGCCCCTTCGCCTTTACCGGCAACAAGTTTGAATTCCGGGCCGTGGGCGCTTCCCAGTCCATAGCCCCCCCGAACATCGCCCTGAGCGCGGCCGTAGCCTGTGCCTTGGACGACATTGCCACGGAGCTGGAAAAAGAAGTGCAGAAGGGCACAAAGCTGAACACCGCCGTGCAGACGTTGCTCTCCAAGCTGTTCAAGGAACACAGCCCCATCATCTTCAACGGCAACAACTACGCCGAGGAGTGGCAGTCCGAGGCGGAACGGCGTGGGCTGCCCAATCTCAAGGATACCGTCGGCGCCGTGTTGAAATACAGCGACAAGGAGGTCAAGGAGGTCTTTCTGCGCCAC
>JAITDR010000044.1 GCA_031282465.1 Desulfovibrio sp. | reverse complement strand
CGTCCCGGCGGCTGATTCGGCGCCGGAAAAAGATACATCGGTGATTCCTCGATGAGGGAGTCCGGGGAACATCATTGCCCTCGGCAGGGTCCGGGACGGAGTCCCTGTGATGTTTGGGGCGGTACCCCAATAAACCGGCGTTTCTCGATGAAACCAGAAATGTCCTGTGCCGGCGGGGTGGAGTTCGAGCATGGATCCTGCGACAATATTCGGCATGTTGGTTTCTTTCGGCATGATCGCCGTGGTGATCGCCGCCGACGGCGATTTCATGCTGTTCGTCAATGTTCCGTCCATGTTGATTGTGTTCGGAGGCACCTTCGGTGCCCTGCTGACTAATTATCCGATGAGTGCCGTACTCTCCGTCGGCGGATTGGTACGGAAAATGCTGACCGGTACGGTACCCGCCGCGGAAGACGTCATTGAAACGTTCATGGAGTATGCGGGCCGGGCAAGGCGCGACGGGCTGATCAGCCTGGAGGAGTGCATCCCGCGCATTGAGGACGCCTACCTGCGCAGAGGGCTTCAACTTGCCGTCGACGGTTTGGAGCCGGAAGTCATTCAGAGCATCATGGAAACGGAGATGTACAACACTGAGGCACGCCATGAAACCGGCATTGCCATGGCGTCTTCCCTGGCTGCTTACGCTCCGGCCGTAGGCATGATGGGCACGGTGATAGGTCTGGTGCAGATGCTGAAAAATATGGACGATCCGAGGTCCATAGGGCCGTCCATGGCTGTTGCTTTGATCACGACCTTTTACGGCTCCATTCTGGCCAATTTTATCTTTTTGCCCATGGTTGGTAAACTGCGGCACCGCTCCAAGGAAGAAATCACCATCATGGAAATGCAGATGGAAGGCGTGCTGGGTATTGCCCGCGGGGAAAATCCTCGCGTGATCATGGAAAAGCTCGGCGGCTTTCAGCCGCCGGGCAAACGCAGGTCGGCGCGATGAGACGGGCGGGACACAAGATCGGGGTGCGAGTCGCGCCGCCTTCAGGGCGCGTTGCACGGTTTGTCCGGAGCGGCAGGGAGGTAATCGTCGGGAGCCCGGCCTCCCGCTCGTCTTCGTGGCTTGTCATCTACGCCGATGTCGTCACTCTGCTGTTTACTTTTTTTGTCCTGCTCATTTCCCTGTCTGTGATAGATGCGCGGTCCAGGTCGGCCGCCCTCGGCTCGGTATCCGCGACCTTCGGCAAAGTCGGCGCGGAAGCGGGCCGGTCGGCTCTCACACCGGAAGCGGCAGCGGAAAAAGCGTCCGATGCGGCCTCTCTCTATGCGCTGATTGACGGCGACACGGGCAACGAATTGGATTTTCAGGAAAACAGCTCTGTTCAGATTTTTTCCGTCAGCGCCGACGCCTTGTTCCTGCCCGATGATACGGCCGATGGAGCCGGCACCGGAACTGCACACTCGACGGAATTCCCCTTGGAGCCGCGCCGGATCAAGCCGGGATACGTCCTCAGCCCGCGCGGTCGCGAACTGCTGGATACGGTGTTCCCTCATCTCCTGCGCGCCGGATACCCCGTGCTCGTCGCCGGCCACAGCACATCGAGGCGCGATGAAGAAGGCGAAGCCTACATCGCCGACCCGGACAGCAGGAGCGCGGATCTTACCTGGCTGCTGTCTTTTCGTCGTGCCTTGGCGGTATACAGGTGGCTGGAGGAACGGGGTATGCCGCGGGAAAGACTCGGCATGGCGGCTTACGGGAGTTCGCGCCCCCGTTTCTCGGAGAACAGCCCCGAAGGACGACGGAAAAACCGTCGCGTGGACCTTGTCTTGGACGGGCGCGACAAAGAATATCTGAGCAGGTTGGAAACCCTGTGGGAAAAAGACGAAATTAAACGGGAAATGTATTATCGAGGCTTCAGATTCGATCTCGGTATGCCCGGCAACGCTTCCGGAGACGTACGAGGAGAAGGGCAATGACGAGACGGCGCGCTGCGCGCAGGGAGATCCCGACGGAACCCGGCCTCTGGTTGCCGACCTTTTCGGACATGATGACCCTGCTTTTGGCTTTTTTCGTCCTTTTGCTCAGCATGTCCGGTCTCGACGGAGCAGCACTGGCCCGCATCAGTGCATGGATGCGCGACCCGGCAGCAGGAGGCGGGACATACGGCGGGAAAGCGGGTACGCTCGTTGCAGGCATCGTCAAAGCGCCGTCCGACCCGGCCGGATACAGGGCCTTGCTGACCGCCGCAGCAGTCGACCCGACGTCCGACTTCGGTCGCTACGGTGCCGCCGGCGCGGACGGCGCCGTTCTCGCACATCGCGAGGGAGTAGTCATAATTTTGACGGATGCGCTGCTTTTCCGACCGGGTTCGGCATTTTTGGAGCCCTCGGGTAAAGCGTTGCTTGACGCCCTCACTCCTGCTATTAAAGCCCTCAACGCTGAAGTGAACATAAGCGGACATACGGATTCCGGCCCCGTGCATGAGGTGTCGGATCCGGAATATCTTTACGAGTTGTCGTGGTTCAGGGCGGCGGCCGCGTTGGAACACTTCCTGCAAGGAGGAGTGCAGGCGGAGCGGTTTTCCGTGAGCGGTTACGGCCCGGACAAGGCCCTGTATCCGAACGACACGCCCGAGGGCAAACGGAAAAACCGCCGGCTTGAGATACTTGTAAAGACGGCGCCGCTGACGGCTTCCTACAGTTAAGGCCGTCCGGCGGAGGAAAGGATTATGGCGGGCGACGCGGATCCACCGAAAAAAAAGGGCAAAGTCAAGCTGCTCATCATACTGTTCATCCTGCTGCTGTTTGTGGGCGGCGGCGGGACGCTTGCTTGGTTTTTGCTGGGTGACCGGATTAAACCCATGCTCGAGGGAGTTTTGAACAAGGTGCAAGGTACGGAGCAGACAGAGAGCGTGCAGCCCGATGCCCCGCCCCAGCCCGGACGCACTGTGCCTTTGCCCGCGTTTGCCACCAATCTGGCTGACCCCTTGGGCCGGCGTCTCATACGCCTGAAGATAGAGCTTGAAGTATCTGACCCTAAAGTCAGAGAGGAAGTGGAGCGCAACGCGGCGCGCGTCCGCGATGCGGTGTTGCTGCTGTTGTCGTCCAAAACCTATGCGGACATATCCGCGCCGGAAAACAAAGTTCTTTTGAAAAGCGAGATCACGGAGCGCCTGAATACCGTCCTGGGCAGGGGCAAGGTTATTCAGATTTTTATCACGGACCTTATCGTGCAGTAGGCGTCCGGGCGGCGGCAAGCTCCGCCCGGGCCTGCGTGCGATGCACTGTATCTTCTGCCGAAAGAGGAAGCCGCCATGGCCGATCAAGACCAAGATGCCCTGGCCGCCGAATGGGCGGCATCGCTGGGCGCGGACGACGAAGAAAACGGAAACGCGGATGCCGGCGGAAAAGCTTCCCCCGATGCAGGCGGTGATTCCGACGACGATGCTCTGGCCGCCGAATGGGCTGCAGCACTGGCCGCCGACGAGCAGGCCGGATTGAAAAAAGAGAAGGAGCAGGCCGCCTTGGCCGCCCAAGCCAAGGTCATGGATTTTAAGGATTTGACTGACGAGGCCAAAGCGCCGCGTCAGGACACGGGCAGACGTGACCTGGATTTTATTCTGGACATCCCGTTGGATGTGTCGGCGGAACTCGGACGCGCCCGCTTGCTGATCAACGAATTGCTCCAACTCGGCCAAGGATCGGTGGTGGAGCTGAACAAGCTTGCCGGCGAACCTCTGGAAGTCTACGTCAACGGGAAAATTGTAGCCCGCGGCGAGGCCGTGGTCATCAACGAAAAATTCGGCATCCGGCTGACGGACATCATCAGTCCCATGGAGCGGGTCAAGCAACTGGGGTAGGAGATGCAAACGGCTGCGCAGAACGCAACAGCGTCAGTCGTACGCGCGGCAGCGGAATCGGCGTGGTCGTGGAGCGGCTATTTCGAAGCCTTGGCCTTGATCTGTTTCCTGCTGGCTCTGCTCTGGCTGCTTACACGTTTTCTCGTCAAACGGGGCGGCGCGCCGGGACTGCTCGCTTCCGGGCGTGGTCTGTATGTGGAAAGCCGGCTGTCCCTGGGACCGAAAAAATGGATTCTCCTGCTGCGCTGCCTGGACAGGCGGCTGCTCATCGGTGTGACGGACCACGCTGTCACCGTGCTGGCTGAACTGGAAGCGGAGAACTGTGCCGTGCCGGAACCGGCCGGTCGTTACGGCGAACCCGGCAGCGACGAAACGGGGAAGGGCGCGCCTGAGGACACCCGCCTGTTCGCGCGCCTTCTGAAGAAAGCGGGCGGGCAGTCCGATGTTTGATGCCGATTGCACATCAATGTTGCGTCCGGGCAGTGTGGATTTTCCGGTTGTGTTGGAAGCGCGCTCCCGCCTTGCCTCCCGAAAAGCCGCGTGCGGCGGAGCTTTCGCCGGTGATGTTTTTCGCTTCCCGACAACGCGGACGGCGACTGTGCCCCGCAACCGCCGAGAGAGCGGCCGGATAAAAACGCCGGCCACAGGCATAACGCGCTATCTGTCGCTCATCGCCGTGTTTTTTGCGGCAGTAGTTCCCGTGCTTTTTCTGACGGGTACGGCGCAGGCGGCGCAGGCTCCGAACATACCCGGCATGCAGTTGACCCTGTCCGGCGGCTCGATGGAACCGCGCGACGTCGCGCTGGGTCTGGAAATCCTTTTCCTGCTCACAGTCCTGTCTCTGGCGCCGGCCATTGTGCTGACCATAACCAGCTTTACCCGCATCATCGTCGTCTTTCACTTTGTGCGCCAAGCACTCGGCGTACAGCAGCTTCCGCCCAACCAAGTGCTGGTGAGTCTGGCCATTTTTATGAGCGCGGCCATCATGTTCCCGGTCGGCAAGGCCGTTAACGATACCGCCCTGCAACCCTACCTTGAGGAACGCATGGATTTTGCCGAGGCTTTGAGCAACGCGGAAAAGCCGATACGTGAGTTTATGTACAAACATACGCGCGAGAAGGATTTATCCATATTTTACGGCATAACAAGGATGGAACGCCCGGCAACACGGGATGACGTACCGCTGATGTCCCTGGCGGCTGCTTTCATGATCAGTGAATTGAAAACAGGTTTTATCATAGGTTTTCTGATTTACATACCTTTTTTGATTCTTGATATGGTTATATCCAGTATTCTGTTGGCTATGGGCATGATGATGTTGCCTCCTATGATGGTTTCCATGCCGTTCAAGCTCCTGTTGTTCGTTATGATAGACGGCTGGACGCTGTTGGTCGGTTCTTTGGTGAACAGTTTCGCCGTGTGATGCGAAGTATTTTCTAAAAC
>JAITDR010000265.1 GCA_031282465.1 Desulfovibrio sp. | reverse complement strand
TATCTTGCCGGGATAGGTGAATTGCTTACCGGCGCACTGCTGACCTACGATGCCCTGACGACGACGTTCCGCAAGATAACTTTGCCCCGCAGGGGCGATTGTGCCGTCTGCGGCGCGTTTCCCTCCATAACTGCGCCTGTGGATTACGCGCAGACCGCATGCGACCTCACGTCATGAGCCTCAGCCTGAAGGCGTCCGATTATCGACGCATTGTGGAGCACGCGCGCGCCGGTCTGCCCAATGAAGCATGCGGCCTCATCGCCGGCAGGCTCGCCGGCGACGCGAAGCAGGTGGAAAAAATCTACCTGTTGGAGAACCCCGATGCCTGCCCTGAGCATTTCAGTATCCCCCCCAAGGCGCAACTGGAAGCGATTCGGGACATGCGTTCTCTGGGCCTGGCGCCTCTCGGCAATTTTCATTCCCACCCGTCCACACCGGCGCACCCTTCCGACGAAGACATCAATTTGGCGTATGACGCTTCGGCAAGCTACTGCATCCTTTCTCTGGCCGGGAAGGAGCCGGTGCTGAAGTGCTTCCGCATCGAACGCGCCTCGCGCGCGACTGTGGAAGAAATAATTGAAATAGTCTGATACTCCCCAAGATACATCTCTACACCGTACCTTTGCTCCTCCGGTACATCTCTATACCGTTCCTTGTGTGTGTGTTGGTGTGGAGAACCTTCGCAGATATCCTATGCTTCCCCGGTACATCACTGCACCGCTCCGCTGCTTCCGTACTATCGGAATTTTCTTGTATATTTTTTCGAAACCTGCATTACAGATGTTTATCCGACCGTGCGACCATAAGGCAAAAAGCACCGCATGCGGCAGCCACAAAGAAAGGCAGGCCGTGCAGCGTCAACTGCATGGCTCCCCCCGCCAGCAGCGGACCCAGCAATGCGCCGCCTCCCCACACAAGGCCCATGGCCGCATAGAGCCCGATAAGCTCGCTGCCGCTGAAGCGGCTGCCCACAACGGCCAGCATAATCGTGTAAATGCCGACGAAAACTCCGCCCCAGACAAAAAGCAGCCCGTAGGTCGTCAACGGGTTCCTGAGCGCCAGAGGCCAGATCAATGCACCGAAAGACGCGGCTGCCGCCAGCAGGATAAGCAGCCTGCGTCGGTCCATTTTGTCGCCCAGCCATCCTATGGGCAACTGCAGAACAATGGCCCCCGCCATTATGCAGGACATCAGCCGCGTGGCCTGCGGCTCCTCCCAACCCAGGTTCACGGCGTAGAGGGTGAGAAAAGTCAGACCCGCCGTTTCCACGGCCGCGTTCAGGGCGGTCACGGCCATAGCCGGAGGAGAAAGTTTCATGAAACGCGCCGGGTTCGCATGCGCCGGTTTTTCCACGACAGGGGCATGCACATTGGGCGAGAGGATGAACAAGGCAGCGAACGCGGTCAGACCCGCGCCCGTGACATACGGCGTGGCCCCGTCTGTGCCGACGAGAGAAAGAATCACGGGCCCCAAGGCAAACCCCAAGGAGAGGACTGCCGTATAGACGGCCATGGCTCTGGCCCGCGTAGCCTCGGTACTCAAGGCGTTCACCCAGGTTTCCGACAGCACGAACAGCGCCTCCGAGGCGGCTCCGAGCAGAATACGCAAGGGAAACCACAGCCAAAATACGGGCATGAAGGGGAACAACAGAAGCAGCAGGGCGGAAACGGCGAGCCCCGTCAGCACGGCGCGGCGCATGCCCAGCACAGAAGTCGCCTTGGGTAGAAGAAAGGCCATGGCCAGAACGCCCACGGCGTGCATGGAGGCGTTCGCGCCGATTATCGTCTCGTCGAGTCCCATGCCTGCGAGGTCGACGGCAATGAGCGCTGCGCTCAGACTGTAAGTGAGCCCGAAGACCGCCGCCGTCATGACGACGGCGGCCCGCCCTGCCGTATGCGCCGGCGCGGAAGGCGTCGTCGTCACGGCCGCCCCTCGCGTTCGGTTGTCGTTGCGCGGATATTCTCAGCGTCCGCCGCGCGCGGCCGCTGTTCTGAAACGTCCTCACGTTCCGTTGTCGTCGCGGGGGCATTTTCCACTCCCGGTTCACGGGGGGCGCCCCCCAGCGCGATGACGAGATGCCGCAAGGCACGTGCGTAATCCAGAACAATGCCCGGCGTCCAGGCCATCGCCGCGGCCCTGTGGCGCAAAAAACCGGCCACCCGAAGTTCGGGCGACAACAGCAGATGCAACAGAAAAAGAGGCGAACGGGTTTTGTCGGCGAACAACCCGTCCAGACCTGCATCCAGGGCTTTGGCCACGGCGGACGCACAGTTGCGCCCGGTAAGATTGTATGTCGTATCCGCGCAATATTCCTGCTGAAAACGCCTGACACCCCGGCCGTTCAGACCCGGCAACGGCACGCGCACGGTGGAAGGGCACCAGTCGGCACTCTCCCTCGCGTAATTCGGTTGGAACAGACCCGGCACGTTGTTGTCCGGAACGGCACGCAAAATCCCGGCAAATTCCGTTCCCGAGCGGTCGATCTCCACGGCAGGGTAATGACTGACGTACACATCCGGCGCAAGCTCAAGGGCTGCGTGCCCGGTAGAGACAACGCCGTTTCTGTCCACGGCCGCCACGTATCGGCTCACGCCGCGATTAACGGGCACCATGGAGCCGGTAGGCGTCCAGACGTGGACAATCGCCGTTTCGCGTGTACCGGGCTCCCCGTCGTCGAGGTCGACAAGAAGCGCCTTTTCTCCGCGATGCAGGGCGGAAAGCACGGATACGCCGGGCGGCAGGCGACTGATGCGCAGAGCCTGCACGCACACTGTACACGCCGATATCAACAGCAATGTGCCGACATCTATGCCCGCTTGGCCTTCCCAAGCTGTGGGCCAGGGCACAAACGACCAGATTCCGAACAGAAATTCCGACGCGGCGAGAAGCAATCCGCACTGCCAGCCGTCATAGCGCACCACCCAAGCGCTCGCTCCCCGCCACAAAGCATCGGGGCACAAAAACAACCCCGCCAGAATGCCGATGACCATGCCGCTGTGCCTCACAGGCGCAAAAAAAATCAGCAGGATAACAAGCAGGCATGCCGTTCCCTTCATCAGGCACATAGCCCTGCCGCCCCCCAAGCGGGAAGGAAAGGATGCGAACGCCCACGCGCCGTCAAAAGCCAAGGGAATCGTATAATACGTGATGGGGAATACAAGGGAGCCATCCAAAGCGTCTAGGAAGAGGAACCCCCCGATGAACATCCACAACGCGCCGAGCGCAAAAAGCATCCAACATCGTTCCCGGACCAGCCGTGAGCCGCACAACACCAAAAAAAGCTGAATCATCCGGCATCGTCCTTTGAGCCGTCCAAAGCATCCGGAAAGAGAAAAAGCAATGCCGATTAAACGGAGTTGCCGCCCAAAATTCCGCCGGTCGGCCCGAGCCGGTGCCATACAGGCTTGAGGGAAAATTTGGGGGCACTCCCCGGGAAGATGTTCAATACTGCTCTACGGAAGGGCCCCGAGGAAGATTTTGAGGTACATTCCCCTCAAAAACATTCACGGGTAATTCCGAAGACCGGCGTCTGCTGTTTACCCGCAGGCACCCGCGCGGCGGGTTACCTCAGCGGACCCAGAGCAGTTCTGCGTATGTGGGCAGAGGCCACTCCGCATCGTCAATCAGTCCTTCCAGAGTATCAATATATTTCCGGCAGTCGTTCATGGCAGGGATGACCAAGTCGCGCGCAGTGCGGGCATGCACCAACGTTTCCGTATCGTCGTTCAGCCTGCGCCGGGCCGCGTCCAGCGCGTCCAAGGCTTCTCCGAGGCGCACGGCCTCCTCGCGTATCTCGGTAAAGCGCCTGTATTCAGGCAATTCTTCAACCGGCCGGCCCGTGAGGGCAGCGGTTTTCGCGGCCAGATCCGCGGCTCCGGCCTGGGCAGTCAGCGCAACCGGCAATATGGACGTCCGGCCTATGCGGGCGGTCAATCCGGCTTCAACCGCAATGGTTCTGGAATAGCCGTCGAGAAGTATTTCCTGCCTGGCCAGCAACTCGCGTTCGCTGAGCACGCCGTGCCGCATGAATACATCCATGACCTGGGGATCGCTGTAGTGTTCAAGGACTTCAACAGTGCCGGACATATCCGGCAACCCGCGACGGACGGCCTCCTCCTTCCATTCACGAGCATAGCTGTTGCCGTTGAAGACAACGGGCATGTGCTCTCTGAACAGGAGGGCAAGCTGTTCCTGCACGGCCGTATTCAGAGGTGTACCTTCGCAGACGCTCGCCTCGAGACTGGTGGCGATTTCGTCCAGAGCGTCCGCCACGGCCGTGTTCAGGGCGATGTTGGCCGGGGCGAGGGACTGCGATGCGCCGACGGCCCGGAATTCAAATTTGTTCCCGGTAAAGGCGAAAGGACTGGTGCGGTTGCGGTCGGCATAATCCCGGCGCAGAGGCGGTAAGGTGGACACCCCTATTTCCAGCGTGTTTTTCTGCCGGCTTTTGCCGGCGGCTCCTCGGACCAAGCTGTCCATCACCGCTGTAAGTTGTTCCCCAAGATACACGGAGAAAATGGAAGGCGGAGCCTCATTGGCGCCCAGGCGGTGCTCGTTACCCGCGCCCAGCACGCCCAGGCGCAGCACCGTGGAATGCTTGTGCACGGCGCGCAGCACGGCAGCCAGAAAGATGAGGAACCGGGCGTCCGTATGCGGGGTTGCGCCGGGGCTGAGCAGATTGTTGCCTTCGGAATCGCGCAGGGACCAGTTGTTGTGTTTGCCGCTGCCGTTGACTCCCGAAAAGGGTTTTTCGTGCAGCAGGCAGACAAGGCCGTGCGCGGCGGCCGTGTGGCGCAGCATGTTCATGACCAGCATATTGTGGTCCACGGCGATATTGGCTTCCTCGTGCTGGGGGGCCATTTCAAATTGTCCGGGCGCGACTTCGTTGTGCCGTGTCCGGCAGGGGATGCCGAGAGCGACCAGACGCATTTCCACATCCTGCATAAAGGCCATGACGCGGGAAGGCATGGCGCCGAAGTAATGATCCTCCATTTCCTGGCCCTTGGGCGAGAGCGCCCCCATCAGCGTCCGACCGCAGAGCATAAGGTCCGGACGCAAAGCAGCCAGTCGCCTGTCCACGAGGAAAAATTCCTGTTCCGCCCCGACCATGGCCTGCACGTAAACGGCGCAGTTGTTGCCGAAAAGACGCAGAATGCGCAGAGCATGGCGCGAAAGCGCGGCGAGGGAGCGCAGCAACGGCGTTTTGCGATCCAGGGCTTCGCCCGTGTAGGCATAGAATATCGTCGGGATATGCAGCGTGGCTCCGGCAGGCCCGTCAAGAATGAAGACCGGAGAAGTGGGATCCCACGCCGTGTAACCGCGAGCCTCAAACGTGGACCGCAAACCGCCCGAGGGGAAAGACGACGCGTCGGGTTCGCCGCTGATCAGATTCCGGCCGGAAAACTCGTTGAGCGCATGCCCGTCGGCAGTACGGGTCATGAAGGCGTCGTGTTTCTCCGCCGTCAGGCCGGTCATGGGATGGAACCAATGGGTGTAATGGGTCGCGCCCCGGGCAACGGCCCAGTCTTTCATGGCGTTGGCAATCACGCCCGCAATTTCTGCGGGCAGTTGTTCTCCCTCCTTGACGACCTTGTCGAGCTGCTCAAAAACATCGCCGGGCAGGAGCCGACGCATGGCGCGCATGTCGAGTACATCCCTGCCGTACAGCGATGCCAGATCCAAATGCCGGTTCGCCGGAGTTGCGGCAATGTTCGGAACGGAAACCGAAGCTGCTGCCAGAACGGCCCTGCAACGGGCGGAGATCATACTGTACCGACCCTCCGGATGCGCGGCAGTTTCATTGTTTCTGCCTGTAATCCTTGTATGTTAAATTGTACTTGGCCATTCTCAGACTCATGACGCGTTCCGTCAGGCCGAGGGACGCCGCAGCGCGTCGGATATGGCCTCGCGCGTTTTCCAACGCCTCAATGATACAGGACAGCTCCAGGCGGTCCAGTTTTTCCTGCAGGGTCAGCCCGCCTTCGTCGTTGCCCGCGTCGCCGCCTGTCGGGCCGGGGGCCGAGGGCATGCCGGACGGACGGCGGCCTGCTCGCTGTATATCCAACGGCAAATGCTCGGGCATGATGCAACCGTCGGGGTTGACGAGCAGCACCGCCCTTTCCATGACGTTTTCCAGTTCTCTGATGTTGCCCGGCCAGTTGTGGGCGTGCAACAGGGGGGACAGCGCGGGCGACAGGCGCACATTGTTCTTGTTGTGCTTGGCGGCGAAACGTTTAACAAAATGGTCGGCCAGAGGCAGTATGTCGTGTAGACGTTCCCGCAGAGGGGGCAGATGGATGGGAAAGACGTTGAGGCGGTAATAGAGGTCCCGGCGGAACAGTCCCTGCTCCACCATTTCTTCCAGCCCTTTATTGGTGGCGGCAATGATGCGGGCATCGGCTTTGTGTACCGTCAATCCGCCGAGCCTCTCAAAGGTGCGTTCCTGAATGACGCGCAGGAGTTTCGCCTGGGTCAGCAGGGAAAGGTCGCCGACTTCGTCCAGAAACAGAGTCCCGCCTTGAGCCAGTTCAAAACGGCCTTTGCGCACGGCCACCGCGCCGGTGAAGGCTCCGCGCTCGTGGCCGAAAAGTTCGCTCTCAATCAGGCTTTCGGGGATGGCTGCACAGTTGATGGATACAAAGGGGCCGGATGCGCGGGGGCCGGCATCGTGTATGGCACCGGCCACCAACTCTTTGCCGGTGCCGCTCTCGCCGCGCAGAAGCACGGTCGTCGTCGAAGGAGCGACCTGGGCAATCTGCTCAAAGACAAGGTCCAGCGCAGGCGCAGTGCCGATCATGGAGGCCGGACGCAGATAACGCCGTGAAGGCTTGGGGCGCACTTCGTCGCCCGCGTCGGAACCGGCAGGTTCAACGAAGGCCGCCTTGGCGCCGCCTGAGGATTTGACGTGACCGGAGCGCATAGCCTCACTCGAAAATAGACGGTTCTCCGTTATCCGCCGCAACTTGCCCGCAACGGCAAACACGACAAACACCGTCAGACACCGGACAAAGGACTGCGGGCTCCACTGCCCGGAAACACGCGAGGCACTATAGCGGCAAGCCCGAAAAAAGGCAATCGAAGCTCCGACTTCGACCGGGACAAAAAATTTGCCGTCAATCTTTTCAAGGTGTTAATTGCAAATTTCCGTGGGATGACAAGATTGTCGGTTGTTTTTTTTTTGAAGTCGAGTAAACTGAAAAAGGAAGCAGTTTTTATCCCGTCAAACCGCCTAACGTAATGGAGTTGCCATGAAGACCGTTCTTATCCTCGGTGCCGGAGCCATGGGATCGGGCATAGCCCAAGTCGTCGCCCAAAGCGGCTGCAAAGTGTTTTTGCGCGACATCAAAGATGAATTTGTCGCCAAAGGGCTGGGCGGCATAGGAAAAAACTTGGGCAAGCTGGTTGAAAAAGGTAAAATGCAGGCTGCGGACAAAGACGCCGTCCTCGGCCGGATTACCGGCACAGTCGACGTCAGCGTGGCCAAAGATGCCGATTTCGTAATTGAAGCCGCGATCGAGGACATGGCCCTTAAAAAAACCATCTACGCGGAACTGGATTCCATCCTCAAACCGGAAGCCATCCTCGCCACCAACACCTCCAGCCTGAGCATCACAGAAATAGGTGCCGCCACTAAGCGCCCGGACAAGGTTATCGGCATGCACTTCTTCAACCCGGCCCCGGTCATGGCCCTGATTGAAGTCATCCGCGGTATCGCGACATCCGACGCCACTTACAACGCCACCATGGAACTGGCCCGTGCCTTCGGTAAAACGCCGGTCACGGTTCACGAAGCGCCCGGCTTTGTGGTCAACCGCATCCTCATTCCGCTTATCAACGAAGGGGCCTTTGTACTTTCCGAAGGCACGGCCAGCGCGGAAGACATCGACACGGCAATGAAACTCGGCGCCAACCATCCTATGGGTCCCCTTGCCCTCGGCGACCTGATCGGCTTGGACGTCTGCCAGGCGATTATGGATGTTTTATATAAGGAAACCGGCGATCCCAAGTACCGCACCGCCCCGATCATCCGTAAAATGGTGCGCGCCGGCAAACTCGGCCGCAAGACGGGCGAAGGGTTCTTCAAGTATTGAGTCAAACGGAACACGCTCCCAAAAAACAGAGGTCAATATGAAAGATGTTGTCATAGTCAGCGCTGTGCGCACCCCCATCGGCACCTTCGGCGGCGGTCTCTCCACTCTGACGGCCGGCGAACTCGGCTCCCTGGTCATCGCTGAAGCGATCAAACGCGCCGGCGGCAATGCCGATCTGGTTGAAGAAGTCATCATGGGCAACGTACTGCAGGCGGCTCAAAGCCAGAATCCGGCCAGACAGATGGCCGTCAAAGCCGGCTTGCCCTTTGAGGTGCCGTCCTGGACCATCAACAAAGTCTGCGGTTCCGGCCTGAAGGCCGTTGCCATGGCCGCTCAGGCGATCAAGGCCGAAGAAGCCCGTTGCATTGTCGCGGGCGGAGCGGAAGTCATGTCCCTAGCCCCCTATGCCGTGCCCAAAGCCCGCTGGGGAGCCCGCATGGGCAATGCAGAGCTGGTCGACACCATGGTGCTTGACGGCCTGACCGATGCTTTCAACTTGTATCACATGGGTATCACTGCCGAAAACGTGGCGGAAAAATTCAAGGTCACGCGCGCTGACCAGGACGCCTTTGCCCTGGCCTCACAGCAGAAAGCCGTGAAGGCCATAGACGACGGCAATTTCAAGAAAGAAATCTTGCCTGTGATCATAAAAGGCAAAAAAGGCGACAAGGTTGTGGACACCGATGAGTTTCCGCGGCGCGACGCGAGCGCCGACGGTCTGGCCAAACTGAAACCCGCCTTCAAAAAAGACGGTACGGTCACCGCGGGCAACGCATCGGGCATCAATGACGGCGCCGCTGCCTTCGTAGTCATGGACGCCGCCCTTGCCGCGTCAAAAAACCTCAAACCCTTGGCCCGTATTGTCGCGGTCGGCATCGCCGGCGTGGACCCCGCCATCATGGGCATCGGGCCCGTCAACGCCTCTAAAAATGCCCTGAAAAAAGCGGGCTGGGACGTGAAAGACCTGGACCTGATTGAAGCCAACGAAGCCTTTGCCGCCCAAAGCGTAGCGGTAGCGCGCGAACTGGGATTGGATCCGGCCAAAGTCAACATCAACGGCGGAGCCATAGCCCTCGGGCATCCTATCGGCGCGAGCGGGGCGCGCATTCTTGTCACCCTGCTCCACGCTCTGGAAAAGAAAAACGCCAAACGCGGACTGGCAACACTCTGCATCGGCGGCGGCCAAGGCATCGCCTTGCTCGTCGAACGAGATGCTTAAAACGCTTGTTGAGGGGGCTCCGGCCCCCTCAAACTCCCCTGCCGGTGCCGGAGCGTTTTAAGAGTATTGTACTATGCCTCCGGCGGCCGGATCTTTGCCCCGGACCCCTTATCCAGTTAAACCGCTAGCGCCGCGCAGGGGAACGCCGGCGTTGTTTGTTGCCGGGCTTTTCCGGCTTGGTTTTTTTTTCGTTTTCACCCTGCGGAGCGGCCGGTCCGCTTACCTGAAATTCCGGCAGCGTGCCGCCTGCGTCTTTGACGCGGTCGACAACGTTGTCTTTGATCCAGTGATCGTCAAGCCATTCCAAAGGCGTAACCTCCAGCCCGGAAATGAGTATCCCGAAATGCAGGTGGTCGCCGCCGGCCATCCCAGTGGCCCCGGTCTTGCCTATAATCTCGCCTTTGGCTATCCGGCTGCCGACTTCGACGCCTATCGCGCTGAGGTGAGAGTACAGACTCTGCAGCCCCATGCCGTGATCAATGACGATAAGATTCCCGTATATGCCGAGATAGCCCGCGTAAACCACAGTTCCGAAATTCGCCGCCGGTACGTCGGCCTGCTTCACCGATGCGAGGTCGAAGCCGAGATGCGTCTGCTCGTCGATCTTTTTGCCTTCCCATAAATAGACGCGATGGTCGGCGAACCCCGCGCGCGGGGCCGCCCTAGGCAGACGCTGAAAAGCCCCTCGCCAGAGTATTGTCGGAGCGGTGTTTTTGCCGACCTCCATGAGTGTCTTCGCGTTTTCCCTGCGTATGCGTCCGTTTATCTCCAGAAAACGCTCTATCAGACTCAACGGCTCCGGCACCACGGCCTCAAATTCAGCGGCTTTGGCGTCCAGAAAAGAGCGGCTCAACGTGATGGTGTCGGAACTGAAGCGGCGCGGCACGGCGGTCACCGGCAGATTCTGCGCCGTCCGGTTCCCCGCCGTATCCCACGCCGTCAGCAACGGTGTGAAATCTTTGGTATCCAGATAATAAGGGAAGGCAAAGAAACACAGGTAATCGCCGTTTTCCTGTCTAAAGGCCGGGAAAAAGAGATCACCGAGCTTGACTCCCGTCCCGGCGACCTCTTTGGATGCCGAATACACAACGCATCCTGTACCTCCACGCCGCACATAGGGGACGGAGGATTTTACAGTCAGTCGCGGCTCGGAGAGGTCAAGGCGCATGGGCAGGATAACGCTGTTTTTGTTACCGAAGCCCAGCCCGCCGAAAGAATTGTCGGCAACAGTTATTTCAAGGTCGAAAACGTCGTTATTTTTCAGGCCCAATCCGGCCAGCGTGAAGGTCAGCTCTTCCTGTCCGCTGCCGCCGAATTCCCGCCTGACCACGGGAATCAAATTTTCTTGAAAGCGCACGGCAACGTCGATATAGGCGACGGCCGATGCTTCGTCCGTCGCCCGGACCGTCACCGGCAGAGAAAGATTGATTCTGTCGCCTGTGTGGGAAACGGCTATTGCCGGAGGCTGCCGGTCATTGAACAGCATAAACGCGACGAAAGCCGCGGCGGCGAACGCAAACAGCGTCAAGACGACCGACATTCGAGAGCGTGTGCCGCGCATCCCGGCATTCCTTCCTTTCCTCCCTCAAGGCGGGGAGAGCGCTGCAAAAGGCCCGCACTTCCTGCTCATACCCGGCGATCGCCGGGCACGATGAGGAAAGAGTAAAGCATCGGGAGTATCTTGACAAGCCGCTCCATCGGGTATGCACACCGTGCGCGCGAAAAAACCTTTGACATATTACCGAAACGGCATATACTATATATAGAATTATTGATACAAATGTCGAAAATCAGCACTTACCGCCAAAAACGCCATGCCTGATCTGGAGAACACTGCCTTTACGATCCTGCCCTGGTTCAAGGCTCTGGCAGATGAAACCCGTTTGCGTCTTTTGGGCGTGTTGAGCCGCTATGAATTGAACGTCAACGAACTGGTGCTGGTGTTGAAGATGGGGCAGCCGCGTATTTCGCGCCATCTCAAGATACTTTCGGCATCGGGCCTGCTCGGCTGCCGACGCGAAGGCCTGCATGTCTTCTACAGCACCCCGCCGTCCGGAAAGGCGAGGGTGTTTATCGACACCCTGCATCCTTTTCTATACGCCGACCCGGCCACGCAGCCCGATTTGGACGCAGCGGCCGAGATGATTGAAGAACGCGCGCGCAGCACCCGGCAGTTTTTCAACGCTGTTGCCGAGGACTGGGACAGGCAGGCGCGCGGGATATTGGGAAGCTTCGACCTTGCCGCAGCGGTATGCGGAGCCATGCCGGAATGCGGTGTCGCCGCCGATTTGGGCTGCGGCACGGGCAGCGTGCTGCAGGCCATGCTGAAAAAGGCCGAAACGGTCATCGGCGTGGACGGTTCTCCCAGAATGCTGGAACTGGCGCGCAGGCGTTTTGCGGGTGAAGGCGGGCGTGTTTCCCTGCGCATCGGTGACCTCTCTCATTTACCCTTGCGCGACGGAGAAGCGGCCTTCGCCTCTTTGAACCTTGTGCTGCACCATATCAGCCGGCCCGCGGAAATCCTGCGCGAAATCCGCCGCGTGCTTGCCCCAGCCGGACTGTTGCTGCTTACGGACTTCGACAGACACAACGATGAACGAATGCGCAGCGAATACGGCGATCTTCGGCTGGGCTTCGAATTGGATACCCTCTGCTCCTTTCTCGCTCATGCCGGTTTTCTTGTGCGCGACACAAAGCAGGCCGCGCTTGAACGCGGCCTTGTCCTGCACTGCATACTTGCGGAAAATCCGGCCGCAACCTGAACGGTGCCGGCTTACATTCAAATAGTGCTTGCCGGCAAAAAGCGGGCACGACAAAACCGGAAGAATTCCGCGCTGCCGGAGCGGCGCAAAGCAGGTTGAAAACCGCATTTTTCAGCCTGCCGTCCCGCAAAAACAACTAAACCGATTTTCGTCGCTGTTTTTTGCAATCAGCCGACAGGAGAACAACATGATAAACAGTACAGTGCGTCCGCTGGATCTTTCTCTGCCTTACAAAGTCGCGGACATCAGCGGCGCAGACTTGGGGCGCAAGGAAATGCAGCTCTCAGAGCGGGAAATGCCGGGGCTTGCGGAACTGACCCGCAAATACGGGGGATCAAAGCCGTTGCGCGGGCTGCGCATTTCCGGCTCCCTGCACATGACCATACAGACGGCCATGCTCATCAAAACGCTGCATGCCCTGGGCGCCGACCTGCGCTGGGCGTCCTGCAACATTTTTTCCACTCAGGACCACGCTGCGGCCGCCGTTGCCGCCGACGGCCTGGCCGCCGTCTTCGCCTGGAAAGGCGAGAGTCTCGAAGATTACTGGTGGTGCACGGAGACGGCACTCACCTGGCCGGACGGGCAAGGCCCGGACCTTATCGTGGACGACGGCGGTGACGCTACGCTCTTCGTCCATAAAGGCGTCGAAGTCGAACAAACGCCGGCACTGCTCAAGCAGCCGACGGACAACACGGAACTATCCATCATCATGGGCCGCCTTGCCGTTTCTCTCGCCGAGCGTCCCCGCCGCTGGACGGCCGCGGCCGCCCGTATCAGGGGCGTGTCCGAAGAAACCACTACCGGTGTGCATCGCCTGTATCAGATGCAGAAAGAGGGGAAGCTCCTCTTCCCGGCCATCAACGTGAACGATTCCGTCACCAAATCCAAGTTCGACAACTTGTACGGCTGCCGCGAATCCTTGGCCGACGGCCTCAAGCGGGCAACCGACGTCATGGTGGCCGGCAAGGTTGTTGTAGTCTGCGGCTACGGCGAAGTAGGCAAAGGCTGCGCGCAGAGCATGCGCGGCTTCGGCGCCCGCGTACTGGTTACCGAGATAGACCCCATCTGCGCCCTGCAGGCGGCCATGGAAGGCTTTGAAGTGACCACGGTTGAGGACGCCCTGCCCGTAGCCGACATTTATATAACCGCCACGGGCAACTGCAACGTCATCACTTTCGAACACATGAAGGCCATGAAGGATGAAGCCGTGGTCGGCAACATCGGGCACTTCGACAATGAAATCGAGGTAAGTCGTCTGGAGAGCGACCCCGCCTGCAGGCGCGTCAACATCAAGCCCCAGGTGGACAAATGGATTCTGCCTTCCGGACGCTCCATCGTGCTGCTCGCCGAAGGCAGACTGCTGAATCTGGGCTGCGCCACGGGACATCCGAGCTTCGTGATGTCCACCAGTTTCACCAACCAGGTTATGGCCCAACTTGAGTTGGCAATGAACAAGGAACTGAAGAAAGAGGTTTACACTCTACCCAAAAAACTGGACGAAGAAGTGGCCCGCCTGCATCTCGGCCGTCTCGGTGCCAAACTCACCCTGTTGCGCCCCGAGCAGGCGGAGTATATTGACGTGCCGGTCGAAGGCCCTTACAAGCAGGACCATTACAGGTACTGACCGGGCAGAAAGTTGGACGCGCGGGGCGGCATACGCGGGCGCCTTGCACCCAGCCCGACCGGCGGGCTGCATGTGGGGCACGCCTATATCTTTCTCATGGCCTGGCTTTCCGTCCGCTCGCGCGGAGGGACCCCGGTGTTGCGCATGGAGGACATAGACACTGTGCGTTGCAAGCCGGAGTTTGCCGAAGGCATTGTGCGGGATCTTACCTGGCTCGGCCTGGATTACGACGAAGGGCCGGGGCCCGGCGGTCCTTACGCACCCTATGAGCAGAGCAGGCGGACGTCCCGCTACACCGGCATTCTGGAAGCGTTGAAGGCGCGGGGGCTGCTTTATCCCTGCTGGTGTTCGCGCAAGGAACTGCGCGATCTTGCGGGCGCCCCGCATGCGGACGAACAAAGCGCACCGTATCCCGGCACCTGTCGGAGGCTTTCCCCGGAGCGGCGTGCGGAAAAAGAACGTTCGGGCCGCAGAGCTTGTCTGCGCCTTGACGTGCAGGCGGCCCTGCGTGAGCTTGCCGAGGGCCGTTCTCTCAATGTGACGGCCGGTTCCCGGCGCGAGGCCGACAAGGACGCCTCTCCTGCCGCCGGCACAGCCGGCCTTTTCGTTGCCGACCTGTTCGCCGGGGAACTGCATATCGACGCGGCGGCGTGCGGCGGCGATTTCGCCCTGCGGCGTTCTGACGACGTCTTTGCCTACCAGTTGGCCGTTGCCGCGGATGATGCGGACATGGCAATCTGCGAAGTGGTGCGGGGTGAGGATCTCTTGTCTTCCACGCCGCGTCAGGCCCTGCTGTTTTTCCTGCTCGGGAAAACGCCGCCGCTGTATATCCATCTGCCCCTGCTGTTGGACGCTCAAGGTGAAAGACCGGCGAAGCGGCACAAAAGTCTGGAACTTGCGGCTCTGCGCGCCGCGGGGGTATGCCCGCGCGTTCTGGTCGGCGGCATAGCCCACCTCTGCGGTCTGCTTGACCGGCCCCGCCCCGTCGCTCCGCAGGAACTCCTGTCCGGATTCAGTCTTGCCGGCTTGAAAGGAAAATACCTCAGGCTGCCGGAAAACTTCGCC
>JAITDR010000189.1 GCA_031282465.1 Desulfovibrio sp. | reverse complement strand
GGCGAAGAAAAACAACGTATCGTTTTCCCCGGCCGAGCGGACCAAAAAAAACACCGCGACCAGCGCAACGGCCGTCAGCACACCGAACAGCACGACCTGCACGCCCAGCGTGGGATCGTTGAGAATGCCGAACACCGCCCCGTAGTTGCGCACATGCACGAGGTTGAAAAAGGCGGTTACGACAACCGCTTGTCCGTACCCGACGGCGCCTGCGACGATATGCTTGCTCGCCTGATCCAGAAAGAGCAACGCCAAGGCGGGCGCGGCAACTGTCACCCAACGCCGCATGTGCCTCCTTCGGGCACGGTCGAGCGCGAATACATGCCCGCCGTTTACCGTTGTTTGCCCGACTCCGCTTTTTTCTTCCCGGTCGCGCCCGCCGGTCCCGCGCCCAACACCAGCGCCGTACCCTGCCAGGGGCCGAGAGTCATAGTGACGCGTTTACCGGAAAGCGACCACGCTCCGCCCGCAGCTATGGGCGTCACCTGCGACGAAACCTGATCCGCACCGGGTATGCCGGAAAGGTCGATGACCTCGGTCACTGTTGAACGCGAAAAATTGCACAGGGAAAGGAGCAGAGCATTGCGCTCCGGCAAACGCGTAAGCAGGGCTATGCTGCCTTTTTCCTTAGTGGCCGGTCGGGCGGCCAGGCGACCTCTGCCTATGCCGTAGTCCTTGCGGGGACGCAGAAAGGCACCGATCTTGCGCAGGAAGGAATCTTTGTGGTGCACCTGGACGTCCGGCGGCGGGTAAAGCTGCGGCGCTCTGGCCGTGCCCATGGTGGATACGGCCCGCATGCTGCTGACGGACCCGAGACCGTAGCCGCCGCGTACCGCGTCTTCCGGGCTGTTCCGGTCATTGTCCCGCGATTCGGGAGGCAGAGACAGCACCCCGCAAAGATCCTGGCCGGCCAGCATCAGCAGTCCGGGCTGCATGGCCTTAAAAAAGATAAGCAGTGCGTGCCCGTTCTGAATGTCCTTGACGGCGGACGTGGGCTCGGCGTTGAGGGCCATGGCCGCCAACGACGGGCCGGTAGCATACAGGCGGTTGTCCTGCACCGGGGCTTGCGCGCTTTTTCCGGCCGCGGCGCGCATGGCCGCGCGCACGGCGTCGCGCAGGGCTGCGGCCTTTTCGCCGCCCGCGTCCGTCCCGGCAAGGTGCGGCAGGGCGTAATTGATGCCGTCCTGGGCGGGCATGACGTGAACCAGCCGGCTGAAATCAACCCCCAAGCGCAAAGCCTCGTCGGCCGTGAAGCGCGCCGCTTCGGCGTCGCCGGTCAGCAGGGCGTGCTCGGCTGCGGGGGAGAACACGCTGTCAAAAATATAGTCCACACCGGAAGCGAGAAAATCGTTGAGAACGTTGAGCGGCAGACCATCGTCGCGAACCCAGCTCCAAGCGCCGTAACGATTTATTTCCCGGCCCATGGACTGCGCTGCCGTGCGGGCCGGCTCTATACTGAAGGTCCTGCCGGACCCGCCGCCCTCGACGACCGGCTCAAGCCCCTGAAAGGCTTCAAAACGCAAACCTATGAGAGCCTGTCCCTGCAGACCGACCTGATTCACTGCGCTGCCGGACAGGATACGATGCGCCGCTTGCGAGGGGTCTTCCCAATTCAGCACGGCGTACGACGGATTGCGGTAGTAACGGTACACCCAACGCCGGCTGATGCCGTCCACGCCGCGCACCGGACCCGTAACCGCCCATCCGCCCGCGCGGGACAAGGGCGAATGTTCGTCGCGCATGCTTTTGGGAAGAAGACCTTGCCGATCCAACGCTTCCACCTGCGCCGAACCCAGCACGGCGCCTTCCGCCTCCGCGTTGACTTCAGGCAGCAGCTTCCAGTCTTCGTCCGGGATCTCCACCATGCAGTATATGCCCGGATATTCGCGCACATTGCGGATCGCCAGGAAAAAATCCGGACCGAGTCCCGTGGCCGCGGGCACAAGATCCGAACCGATGAGCACGTTGCTGCCGACGGCTCCCTGCATCAGGCGCTTGTACTGGCTTTCCGTGCCGGCCGTTCGGGAGAATTCGTACTGCACGACGTCGTCGCCGGTGTCGGTTCCCTTGCGGCCCTTGGCCCATAAAAACCCGCTGCCCTGAATCGGGGCCACGTAAAGTCCCGACGCCCCGATTTCGCGCAGTACAGGCCAGGTGGCGCTTTCGGAAAGTTGGCTGAATACTGAACTTTGCGAAGAGGTCAGCATGGTCATGGGGTGGATAAGCACCCAGGTATCCGCGTGATTCAGCAGCCCCGTCGCCCCGCCTGCGGCCGAGTTGCGCCAGCCGATCCCGCTGCCGGAAACCACTTTGGCCATATCCGAGGACTTGAAAAGCATGGATTGGCGCTCAAGGTACTGCACATAACCCGGATCCGCCCTCGGCATAAGCGTCGTGTCGGCGACGTCGCTTTCTCCCGCGGGCCGTCCTGCGACGGCGGCATCCTTTGTTCTGTTGACGGTGAAGAAAGAGCAGGAAAACATGCCGCACAGCAGCAGCACGGCAATGAAGCGCAACCCGTATCCCTTCAGCATGGCTGCTCCTTTATTGTTCGGATTCCGGATAAAGATGCGCCTGCAATGTTTATCGGGAAACGGCATTACCTGGGGGAACAAAAAATATCGCATACTTGTCGCTCAGGGTCGTTCCGTGAAAAAACCGGCATTACCCGTCAACTTGCTGAACGGCGACGTTCAGGGTTTTACAGGCGTTTTCCGCGAAGATACCGAGTTGTCTGTCGGCCTCCGCGTCCTTGAGCGTACGGTCCGCGCGCCTGAAGGTCAGCCGGAAAGTCAGGTTCCGCGCGTCCGTACCTTCCGGCTCATAGCAGTCGACAAGCCGGATTTCCGTATCGATCCGGCTTTTCATCGCGTCCGCGAGCGCCGCTATGTCGCCCGCCCGCGTCCCGCGGGGCGCGACAAAGGTGATGTCGCGGCGCACCGGCGGGAACACCGGCAAAGGCACGGCCCGCACGGCTGTTGTTGTGTGCAGACCGTACAGGATATCCAGGTTGAGTTCGGCGCACCAAACTTCTTTTTTGGCGTGGCTGCGTTCGGCGATGGCCTCTTTCACGCGTCCGGCGCGGCCTATGCGCTCCCCTTGCAGAACGATGTCCACGCACGGCAGGAAACGCCCGGACGCGTCCGCGCCGGCAAGGACGAAGTCGGCTGCGGGCAGGGCAAGTTCCGAAAGCAGATGCTCGACCAGACCTTTCAGGTCCAGGTAACCGAGGTCGCCGGGCAGCGGCGGCCACGGGGCGGACGAGCGCGCGCCGTACAGGATGATGCCGAGCCTCGCCTCCTCGCGCACAACGCTTGTACGGAACGCATCGAGGTTTTGTCCGACGCGGTCCGCAGAGGACTGCCGAGGGCACGGTTCTCCGGGTGCGTTCGCCGTGCCGGCTGTGAACACCGCCGCCGTTTCGAAAAGGCGCACGGAGGGGGCTCCCTGGGCCAAGTTGTTGCGCAGGGCGCCGAGCAGTCCGGGGATAAGCTCCGGGCGCAGGACATCCATGTCCTCGCTCAGGGGGTTGAGGACGGGGACGCGGTTTTCACGGGGCAATCCGAGAACATCCAGTTCCCTGCCGCCGGCAAAGCTGTAGGCGATGATTTCGTTCAAGCCCGCCTGCCTGCCCCAGTGTTTGATCCGGTTCAGAAACGCGCTTTTGCTTTCGGGTTGCCCGGAGCGGGCGAGATCTCGCGCGATGCCGGGCAGACGGGCCGGGATACGGTCCATACCGTAGATGCGGACGATTTCTTCGGCGAGATCCGCTTCACGGGTCAGATCGGGCCGGCGCGCGGGCGGCGTCACATCCCATTCCAGCGCGACGTTCTCCTCACCGGCGCGCAGGCCGCCGGAAGCGTCGCGCACGGTGCAGCCGAGGGAGTTCAGAGTCTTTTCGCAGAAGCGGGCGTCCAAGGGTGCGCCCAGCAGGCGTTCGGCGTATTCCCGGTGGAAATGAACAACGCGCGGAGGAGGCGCCGCCGCCGCTTTTTTGATGAGGCCGGGGCGCACCAGTCCGCCCGCGAGGGCAGCCGTCATGTGCGCGGCGCGTTCAAGCGCGGGCGTGGCGCCCTCCCTGTCGACGCCGCGCTCGAAGCGGTAAGACGCTTCGGAGTGCAGCCCCAGGCGGCGCGCTGTTTTGCGTACGGCACCGGGGTGGAAGACGGCGCTTTCAAGAAAGACGCGGCGTGTGTCGTCCGAGATTTCCGAATTCAGCCCGCCCATCACGCCGCCGAGGCAGATGACGCCCGCGGCGTCGCGGATGGTGATGTCCCCGGCCGTAAGCACGCGTTCCTTGCCGTCCAGGGTGATGAAACGCTCGCCTTCGTCCGCCGCGCGCACAATGACGCGCCCGCCCCGGATGCGGTCCAGGTCGAAGGCGTGCAACGGCTGGCCCGTTTCCATCAAAAT